>NZ_JAKRFB010000081.1:0-12819 GCF_022348315.1 Alteromonas sp. MmMcT2-5
AGAAATAGCCATTTTGCTGCACCCAAAGATGAGTAATAGATCAAAATGGGGGATCGGTGTCAAGAAAAATAAATCAGCTAATTAGGTGCGGAATGACGGGTTAAAGCTCTATTTATCAATTGCTTAAGCTGGTTATGCGTAACTTTACGGTTTGAGTTAGACACTCGCTTAATCACCGCAGGCTTTTGCCTCTATTACTTTTTTGCAATTAACTAATGTCATGCCTTTAACGCTAAGCTGTTAGTAGTAACGTTATACGAGCAAGTAAATCATCCAGGCGTGACAGATAACAACGACACTTGTTAATCCCATCCGCAAGCTTATGTAACTTACAATCTGCTCTTTAGGAAGACTAAGGATAAACTTGTCGTAAATAAGTACGGCGACGTAGCTTAGCGATAAAACGCCAAACACCTTCACGTCGTGAGAGAACACTAAACACAACCACCCAATTATGGTCGGCAACATAGCGACTAGCATTTGCTTGTCGTAACGTTGATTACTTATTGCGTCCCACCAATGGATACCACCAAAGAAAGACAATAGCACGGCTGAGTATTGGACAAAGTAAACGGCGCTTTGCGTAAGCGATAACAGGTTAAGCTGATAAGCCAGTGGCATAGCCACAAAAGGAATGAGACCGGCAATACCTAGAAAAACCGCTGAATAGGGCATTGTTGTTCCTTGAAGTAATCTTGTATAAACAAAAATAGCGCCTTAAAGGCGCTATTTTTACTATTAAGCGTAATACTTAGTTCAGTATTTACTAATTTACTACTTAATTGGCGTGTACTTACGCTGGTTATGACCAGTGTAAAGCTGACGAGGACGACCAATTTTTTGTTTAGGATCGCTCATCATTTCATGCCAGTGTGAAATCCAACCTACTGTACGAGACAGGGCAAAAATACACGTAAACATGTTAGTTGGAATACCAATCGCTTTAAGTACGATACCAGAGTAGAAGTCTACGTTCGGGAACAGTTTCTTCTCTGCAAAGTACGGGTCACTCAATGCAATCTTTTCAAGCTCCATTGCTACTTCTAGTAGTGGATCTTTAACATTAAGTTCGCTTAGTACTTCGTGACAACTTTCACGCATTACCGTTGCACGTGGATCGTGGTTCTTATAAACACGGTGACCGAAGCCCATAAGACGGAATGGGTCATTCTTGTCTTTAGCGCGTGCAATAAACTCAGGAATACGATCAACTGTGCCAATTTCTTCTAGCATGTTCAGACATGCTTCGTTTGCACCACCATGAGCAGGGCCCCAAAGTGAAGCAACACCAGCAGAAATACATGCATATGGGTTCGCACCAGAAGAACCGGCAAGACGAACGGTAGACGTTGAAGCATTCTGTTCGTGGTCTGCGTGAAGCGTAAAGATACGGTCCATCGCGCGCTCAACAGCTGGGCTGATTTGATATTCTTCTGCTGGTACAGAGAACATCATGTTCAGGAAGTTAGCTGCATAGCTTAAGTCGTTTCGTGGATAAACAAACGGCTGACCTACATTGTACTTGTAGCACATAGCAACAAGAGTAGGCATTTTAGCAATTAGACGGTGCGCGCTGCGAATGCGCTGTTCTTCATTAGAAACGTCTAAATCGCTGTGGTAGAACGAAGACATCGCGCCAACGGTACCACATAGCATTGCCATAGGGTGGGCGTCGTTGCGGAAACCGTGGAAGAACATGTTAATTTGTTCATGTACCATGGTGTGACGAGTAATTGTCTCTTTAAATTCTTCGTACTGTTCTTTTGTTGGTGCATCACCGTGAAGAAGCATGTGACAAACTTCTAAGTAGTCTGCATCACGCGCTAGTTCTTCGATAGGGAAACCGCGGTGTAATAATACACCTTGAGCGCCATCAATGTAGGTAATTGAAGACTCGCAAGATCCTGTCGCCATAAAACCTGGGTCGTACGTGAAATAACCGTGCTGGCCTAACGTACGGACATCGATTACATCTTGTCCTTCGGTGCCAGACAAGATAGGAAGCTCGATTTCCTTACCGCCGGCTTTAAGAATGGCTTTCTGATCTGCCATAAAATGCTCTCCTCAGAATGGTTCTGTTTGCAGCGAAAACGGACGAAAATATCCGCTTCGTTGGGAAAAGTGGGCGTATTTGTACTTTATTATGCACCAACAAGTCAATTTAATTGCATATTTGCACAATAAATATTCCGAATTGCTTAAAAAAATACTAGCAATCAGATAACGATTAATTAACTCGTTGGGATTTCACTTTGCCCGATACGGTGCAATTATCAATGGCTTTTCGATAAAGGTAAACCACCGAACGATAAATATATTAACAGGTTAGTTTAAAAAGTAACCTTTTGATGAGGAATAAATACGCATACAGATTAAAAGTGCTTAATTTCTCGTTGTTATGCATAGTTATTCCATTTAGCTGCTGGTAAACTTCTAAACACTGTAATTGCGCTCGTTTAAACGTGTTGCGCTCAATTTTGATCTCTTTTTATTCAAAATAATTATCATAAAAGTGTATATAGCGACTAAAGTCTTACTACGGCACAAAAAATTGTAATTATATACTACGCTGGATATACTCAGCGGTGCTTTGGAAATGGAATAATTATTCTGTTACAGGCATTAAAGAATAATTCACAAATTGTTAACAACTCAATGGATGAGGCAATTAACAGGTTAAAAATCGAATTCACTTACTCAGGACATAATAAAGGTAAGAAATTCATTATCCCCTACGGATTAAACAGGCATACATTGTGAAAAAGCAAAGACCAGTAAATTTAGAACTCAATACTATTAAATTTCCGCCCTCTGCTATTTCGTCAATTCTCCACCGTGTAACCGGTGTTGCAATGTTCTTCGCGCTACTTTTTGTTATCTGGGCATGGGCAGTTTCTGTTCATTCGCCTGAAGGTTTCGCGGACGTACAAGCAATCATGGACGGTTTCTTTGGAAAATTTGTCGCAATTGGCACAGCTTCAGCGCTTACATATCACATTCTAGGCGGCCTAAGACACGTTGTTATGGATTTAGGTCACTGGGAAGAATTAGAGTCGGGTAACACAAGTGCAAAAGCAGTAATCGCACTTTGGGTTGTACTGACCGTAGTATTGGGAGTTGCATTATGGTAACCAACCAAGCAAGCATCAAGCGTGACGGCGTACAAGACTACGTTTCACTTCGCGCTACAGCAGCAATTATTTTCGCGTACTCGGTTTTCATGGCGTGGTTTTTTATTACCACCGATAACCTAACGTTTATCGAATGGCGAGGGTTGTTCTCTGGCCTGGCTATGAAAGTTTTCACATTGGCAGCACTAGTAGCAGTGATGATCCACGTGCGCATCGGCCTTTGGCAGGTGCTTACAGACTATGTTAAATCAGCAGGTCTGCGCGCAGGACTACAATATATCTTAAATATCATCGCATTCGGCTATGTAGCTGTTGGCCTATTCGTATTGTGGGGAGTGTAAAATGAGTTTACCCGTTCACGAGTTTGATGCAGTAGTAATTGGTGCTGGCGGTGCAGGTATGCGCGCAGCACTACAGATTTCGCAGTCTGGTAAATCATGTGCACTGTTATCAAAAGTATTTCCAACCCGTTCTCATACTGTGTCTGCTCAAGGTGGTATTACTGTAGCACTTGGTAATTCACACGAAGACAATTGGGAATGGCACATGTATGACACCGTTAAGGGTTCTGATTATATCGGTGACCAAGACGCTATCGAATACATGTGTAAAACTGGTCCGGAAGCAATTATCGAAATGGAAAATATGGGTCTACCATTTTCTCGTTTCGAAAACGGTAAAATCTACCAGCGTCCTTTTGGCGGTCAGTCTAAGAACTTTGGTGGCGAGCAGGGCGCTCGTACAGCAGCTGCAGCTGACCGTACTGGTCACGCGCTTCTACACCTTCTTTACCAGCAAAACGTAAAGAACAAAACAAAAGTTTTCTCTGAGTGGTATGCACTTGACCTAGTTAAGAACCAAGACGGAGACGTTGTTGGTTGTACCGCGATTGATATCGAATCTGGTGAAGTAGTTTACTTCAAGTCTCGCGCAGTTGTACTTGCAACAGGTGGTGCGGGTCGTATCTACGCATCTACTACAAATGCACACATCAATACCGGTGACGGTGTTGGTATGGCACTTCGTGCAGGCGTTGCAGTTCAAGATATGGAAATGTGGCAGTTCCACCCAACGGGTATCGCTGGCGCAGGAACATTGGTAACAGAAGGTTGTCGTGGTGAAGGTGGTTATCTTCTAAACAAAGACGGCGAACGTTTCATGGAACGTTATGCACCTAACGCGAAAGACCTTGCTGGTCGTGACGTTGTTGCGCGTTCAATGATGACTGAAATTCGTGAAGGTCGTGGTTGTGAAGGCCCATGGGGGACTCACATTAAGCTTAAGCTTGACCACCTTGGTAAAGACGTTCTTGAGTCTCGTCTACCTGGTATCCTTGAACTTTCACGTACGTTTGCACACGTTGACCCAGTGAAAGAGCCAATTCCAGTAATTCCTACTTGTCACTATATGATGGGTGGTATTCCTACAAATGTTGATGGCCAATGTCTAACGGTTGATGAAAACGGTAACGACAAGGTTGTTAACGGTCTATTTGCTTGTGGTGAGATAGCCTGTGTATCTGTACACGGTGCGAACCGTCTTGGCGGTAACTCACTTCTTGACCTTGTTGTATTCGGTCGCGCGACCGGTTTACACCTTGGTAAGACATTGTCTGAAATGGCACCAACACGCGACGCATCAGAGTCTGATCTTGAAGCCTCTATGACTCGTTTCAACCGTTGGGAAAATTCAGAGAAAGGTAAGGGCGAAGACCCAGTACAAATTAAGAAAGACTTGCAGAAATGCATGCAGCTTAACTTCTCAGTATTCCGTGAAGGTGAAGCAATGGCGGAAGGTCTTAAAGAGCTTAGCGAAATTCGCGAGCGTCTTAAGCATGCACGCCTTGACGACAAGAGCGCAGACTTCAATACCCAGCGTATTGAATGTTTAGAGCTTGATAACCTAATGGAGACCGCGTACAGCACAGCAGTAGCAGCGAACTTCAGAACGGAAAGCCGTGGTGCTCACAGCCGCTTCGACTTCCCGGACCGTGATGACGATAACTGGTTATGCCACAGCATCTACGATCCGAACACTGATAAAATGCTCAAACGTGAAGTGAATATGGCGCCTAAGCTTAGGGAAGCATTCCCGCCTAAAGTGCGTTCATATTAAGAGAGGCAACGATCATGCAATTAACTTTTTCGATTTATCGTTACAACCCAGAAGTAGATGCGAAGCCTCGCATGCAAGACTACACTCTAGAAGTAGAGGAAGGTCAGGACATGATGGTGCTAGACGCGCTACTTGCACTTAAAGAGCAAGATCCGACGCTTTCTTTCCGTCGCTCTTGCCGTGAAGGTGTGTGTGGTTCAGACGGTGTGAACATGAACGGCAAAAATGGCCTTGCGTGTATCACTCCTTTATCTGCACTGGGCAAAGGTAAAATAGTAGTTCGTCCACTTCCAGGTCTACCTGTTGTACGTGACCTTGTTGTTGATATGACGCAGTTCTACACACAGTACGAAAAGATTAAGCCGTTCTTAATCAACGACAGTAAGCAGCCGCCAGCGCGCGAACACTTACAGTCACCTGAAGAGCGTGCGAAACTTGACGGTCTTTACGAGTGTATTCTATGTGCATGTTGTTCAACGTCATGCCCATCTTTCTGGTGGAACCCTGATAAGTTCATCGGTCCTGCTGGTCTACTTCACGCGTATCGTTTCCTTATCGATAGCCGTGATACGGCAACTGAAGAGCGTCTTAACGACCTTGATGATGCGTTCAGCGTATTCCGCTGTCACGGTATCATGAACTGTGTAAGTGTATGTCCTAAGGGCTTAAACCCTACAAAAGCGATAGGCCAAATTAAGTCTATGCTTTTACAACGGGCTGTTTAGTACTATATTCTGATAACTTCCTAAAGTTACAGATAGTGATGCTCTAAATAGCCATCCCAAAAGGATGGCTATTTTTTTATATATTCGCTGTTATAACACTTGGTTATGCTGAGAATAACCTTATAATACATCTTGATTGTTAACTAGATTTTATAAAACGTAGCAAGGCAAATTAAATGCAAGAAAGCGTGATGAAAGCGTGGTGGGATTCCTCGCACATGGCAGGTGCCAACGCTGCCTATGTTGAAGAGTTGTATGAAACTTATTTAGAAGACCCGCAAAGTGTCTCTGAAAATTGGCGACAAATCTTCGATAACCTCCCCAAAGTCGATGGCGTAGAGTTAGAAACCAATCATACAACAATTAAAAATCAATTTAGGCAACTTGCTGCGTTAGGGCCAACCGCCCGCATGTCTAGTCCGTCTGTGCCTTCTGCAAATGTTTCAGACGACAGGCAAGTTAAAGTTCTTCAGTTAATCAATGCGTTCCGCTTCCGCGGTCATCAGCACGCAAACCTTGACCCGTTAGGTCTATGGAAACAAGAGCGTGTACGCGACTTAGAACTATCTCACCACAGCCTTTCTGAACAAGATTTTGATACAGTCTTCAATGTAGGGTCTTATGCTATTGGCAAAGATTCTATGCCGCTTGGTGAACTGTTTAAATCGCTTAACCGCACTTACTGTGGCTCTATCGGTGCAGAATATATGCACATCACTGATACCGAGCAGAAGCGTTGGTTACAACAAAAAATTGAATCTGTTCAAGCAAAACCTGAAATTTCTCGCGATGAGAAGTTAGGCATTCTTAAAGGCCTTACTGCGGCTGACGGAATGGAAAAGTACTTGGGTTCTAAATTCCCAGGTGCAAAGCGTTTCTCGCTAGAAGGCGGCGACGCACTTATTCCAATGCTTAAAGGTTTAATTACCAAAGCTGGCACTGCGGGTACCAAAGAAGTGGTTATCGGCATGGCTCACCGTGGTCGTTTGAACGTGCTAGTTAACGTATTGGGTAAAAACCCATCGGTGCTGTTTGATGAATTTTCAGGTAAGCACGACGACTCACTAGGCGCGGGTGACGTGAAATACCACGCAGGTTTCTCGTCTGACTTCGCGACTCCAGGCGGCAATGTTCACTTAGCACTAGCGTTTAACCCGTCTCACCTTGAGATTGTAAACCCTGTAGTTATGGGGTCTGTACGTGCACGTCTTGCGCGTCGCAATGATGACACGAATACAGTACTGCCTATCACTATTCACGGTGACTCGGCAATTGCTGGTCAGGGTGTAGTACAAGAAACCTTCAACATGTCGCAAACTCGCGGCTTTGCTGTAGGTGGTACGGTTCGTATTGTGGTAAATAACCAAGTTGGTTTCACCACATCGAAGACTGAAGATACCCGTTCAACGCAATATTGTACTGACATCGCGAAGATGGTACAGGCACCGATTTTCCATGTGAACTCAGACGATCCTGAAGCGGTTGCCTTTGTTACACAGCTTGCGCTTGAATACCGTAATAAGTTTAAGAAAGACGTTGTAATTGATTTAGTTTGTTACCGTCGCCATGGTCACAACGAAGCGGATGAGCCAAATGCTACGCAGCCGTTGATGTACCAAAAAATCAAAAAGCATCCAGTTCCACGCGTAATCTATGCTGATCAGCTAATTGCTGAAGGTGTGATAGAGCAACGTGATGCAGATCGTTATGTTGAAGAGTACCGTGAAGCTCTTGACCATGGCGCGTGCGTTGTTGAAGAGTGGCGTCCAATGACAGAGCATAGCGTTGACTGGTCTCCGTACCTTGGTCACGACTGGGATACGCCTTACGATGGAGCGCTTTCAGTTGAGAAGCTTAAAGAGCTAGGTGAGTCAATCACTACTATTCCTGAAGAGCACAAACTTCAGTCTCGTGTAAACAAGCTTTACCAAGACCGTAAAGCGATGGTCGCGGGTGAAAAGCTACTTGATTGGGGTATGGCAGAGAACTTAGCTTATGCCACTATCGTAGATGCCGGCGAAGATATTCGTATTACAGGTCAGGATTCAGGCCGTGGTACTTTCTTCCACCGTCACGCGGTATTGCACAATCAAAAAGACGCATCGACGTATATGCCACTTCAGCATATTCGCGAAGGTCAGGGTGAAATTGAAATTTACGACTCTGTGCTTTCGGAAGAAGCAGTAATGGCATTTGAGTATGGTTATGCGACAGCAGAGCCTACATGTCTGACTATTTGGGAAGCCCAGTTTGGTGACTTCGCTAACGGCGCTCAGGTTGTATTTGATCAGTTCTTGAGCTCAGGTGAAGCGAAGTGGGGCCGTTTGTGTGGCCTAACCGTTTTACTTCCACATGGTTATGAAGGCCAAGGCCCAGAGCATAGTTCTGCGCGTCTTGAGCGATTCTTGCAAATGTGTGCTGACCACAACTGGCAAGTGTGTGTACCTTCAACACCCGCTCAGGTTTACAACATGCTTAGACGCCAAGTGGTTCGTCCAATGCGTAAACCACTTATCGTGATGTCACCTAAGTCACTATTACGTCATCCAATGGCTGTATCTTCGTTAGAGGAACTTGCAGAAGGCAAATTCCATAACGTAATTGGCGAAATTGATGATATCGATCCGAAGAATGTGAAGCGTGTTGTTATGTGTTCAGGCAAGGTTTACTACGATTTGTTAGACCAGCGCCGTAAAAATGAGCAAACAGACGTCGCAATCATCCGTTTAGAGCAACTTTATCCATTCCCACAAGAAGAATGCGCTAAAGTTGTGGCACAATACAGCCACGTAAAAGATTGGGTTTGGTGTCAAGAAGAGCCTCAAAACCAAGGCGCTTGGTACTGTAGCCAACACCATTTCTGGCAAGCAATTCCAGATGGTGCAAAATTAACATATGCAGGCCGTGATGCATCCTCGTCACCTGCAGTAGGTTATGTATCCGTTCACAACCAGCAACAGAAAGCCCTGGTTGAAAACGCACTCACAATTAAATAAGGAACAGTAATGACAATTGAGATAAAAGTTCCGGTTCTACCTGAGTCAGTTGCCGATGCCACCATTGCAACCTGGCACGTAAAGGCCGGTGACGCAGTTAAACGAGACCAGAACCTGGTTGATATTGAAACTGATAAAGTGGTTTTAGAAGTTGTGGCGCCAGCGGACGGTACAATTGGTGAGATACTAAACGAAGAGGGTGCAACTGTTTTAGGCGAGCAAGTTATTGCTAAACTAGAAAAGGGTGGTGCTGCTGCACCAGCTGAAGCTAAAACAGAAAGCAAAGCGAAAGACGATTCTAAATCAGATGCGGCTCCAGCGGCTTCTGGAAAAACATCTGATGTTAAAGTACCAGTACTTCCTGAATCTGTAGCTGACGCGACAATCGCAACGTGGCACGTAGCTGTAGGTGAAGCAGTTTCTCGCGACCAAAACTTGGTTGATATCGAAACTGATAAAGTAGTACTAGAAGTTGTTGCTCCTGCAGACGGTTCTCTTGCTGAAATTATCGCAGAAGAGGGCGCCACAGTAACAGCTGAAGAAGTGATTGCTAAATTTGTAGAAGGTGCAGCAAGCGGCGCTTCTGCTCCAGCAGCGTCAAGCGAAAGCGATGACAGTGACGAGAGCAGCGATGCGCTTAGTCCTTCTGTTCGTCGTTTACTTGCAGAAAAAGGTGTTGACGCAGCTAAAGTGAAAGGCACTGGCAAAAATGGCCGTATCACTAAAGAAGACGTAGAGAAGTACCTTAAAGGCGGCGACAGCTCAGCGAAGGCAGCGCCTGCTGCGTCTGAATCTGTTTCAGCTGACTTACCAACGGGTAATCGTACCGAGAAGCGTGTTCCTATGACGCGTCTTCGCAAGACAATTGCTAACCGTCTTCTTGAAGCGAAGAACTCTACAGCAATGCTAACAACGTTTAACGAAGTAAACATGAAGCCAATCATGGACCTTCGTAAGCAGTATCAAGACAGCTTCGAGAAGCGTCACGGTATTCGCCTTGGTTTCATGTCTTTCTACGTGAAAGCGGTAACCGAAGCCCTTAAGCGTTTCCCTGAAGTTAACGCGTCTATCGACGGTGATGACATTGTTTATCACAACTACTTCGATGTATCGATTGCTGTTTCTACACCACGTGGCCTTGTAACACCAGTACTTAAAGATACTGACACACTAGGCATGGCAGGTGTTGAAAAAGGAATTAAGGAACTAGCACTTAAAGGCCGTGACGGTAAGCTGTCATTGGCTGAACTACAAGGTGGTAATTTCACAATCACCAACGGTGGTGTGTTTGGTTCACTAATGTCTACACCAATCATTAACCCGCCACAGAGCGCTATTTTGGGTATGCATAAAATCCAAGATCGTCCAATGGCTGTTAATGGCAAAGTAGAAATTCTACCAATGATGTACCTAGCGCTTTCTTATGACCACCGTATTATCGATGGTAAAGAATCAGTAGGTTTCTTGGTAACCGTTAAAGAGATGCTAGAAGATCCAACACGTCTACTTCTAGACGTATAAGACTTTCGTCTCACGGAATTGTGGTTAGGCGTTTAGCTTGTGTATGCTTGCTTTGCGCCTAACGCAACGCTGATATTTGCCCTATAATATCAGTCAAACTAATCAAGTCGCATTTGCGGCTTTTGTCTTACTAAAAATCGGATAGAAACACCATGAATTTGCATGAATACCAAGGTAAGCAGCTATTCAAAGAATACGGTTTGCCTGTTTCTGAAGGATACGCAGCAGACACTGCTCAAGGTGCTGTAGAAGCCGCTGACCGAATTGGCGGAAACGAGTGGGTAGTTAAGTGTCAGGTACACGCGGGCGGTCGCGGTAAAGCTGGCGGTGTAAAGCTAGTTAAAAACAAAGACGACATTCGCGCTTTCGCTGAAAACTGGCTTGGCAAAAATTTGGTGACTTTCCAGACTGACGAAAACGGTCAGCCTGTGAGCAAAATCCTAGTTGAATCTTGCACAGATATCGCTAACGAGCTTTACCTTGGTGCAGTAGTTGACCGTACAACCCGTCGCGTTGTATTCATGGCATCTACTGAAGGTGGCGTTGAGATTGAAACTGTTGCAGAAGAAACTCCAGAGAAAATACTTAAAGCTGAAATCGACCCAATTGTAGGTCCTCAGCCTTATCAAGCGCGCGAAATGGCGTTTGCTCTAGGTCTATCTGGCGTACAAATCAAGCAATTCACTCAAATCTTCCTTGGCCTAGCTAAGATGTTTGAAGAGCTTGACGTTGCGCTTATCGAAATCAACCCGCTAGTTATCAAAACTGACGGTAACCTACACTGCCTAGACGCGAAAGTAGGTATCGATGGTAACGCGCTATATCGTCAGCCTAAGCTGAAAGATATGCAAGATCCTTCACAAGAAGATGCGCGTGAAGCTCATGCTGCTCAGTGGGAACTAAACTATGTTGCGCTAGACGGTAATGTAGGTTGTATGGTTAACGGTGCAGGCCTAGCAATGGGTACTATGGACATCGTAAACCTACACGGTGGCAAGCCAGCTAACTTCCTAGACGTTGGTGGCGGCGCAACTAAAGAGCGTGTAGCTGAAGCATTCAAAATCATCCTTTCTGATGACAATGTTAAAGCGGTATTGGTTAACATCTTCGGTGGTATCGTTCGCTGTGACATGATTGCAGAAGGTATCATTGGTGCGGTTAAAGAAGTTGGCGTAGAAGTACCTGTAGTTGTACGTCTTGAAGGTACCAATGCAGAGCTTGGCCGTGAAGTTCTAGCGAACTCTGGTCTAGATATCATTGCTGCTGAATCGCTAACTGATGCAGCGCAGAAAGTTGTTGCTGCAGCGGAGGGCAAATAATGTCTGTATTAATTAATAAAGATACTAAAGTAATTTGTCAGGGTTTCACTGGCGGTCAGGGTACTTTCCACTCTGAGCAAGCAATTGCTTACGGTACGCAAATGGTTGGTGGTGTAACACCAGGTAAAGGCGGTACTGAGCACCTAGGTCTTCCAGTATTCAATACTGTACGTGAAGCGGTAGAAGCAACTGGCGCAACTGCAACAGTTATCTATGTACCAGCACCTTTCTGTAAAGATTCAATTGTTGAAGCTGCAGATGCGGGTATCGAGCTAATCGTATGTATCACTGAAGGTATCCCAACGCTAGATATGCTTTACGTTAAAGAATACGTAGAAGCGAAAGGCGTTCGCATGATCGGTCCAAACTGCCCAGGTGTAATCACTCCTGGAGAGTGTAAAATTGGTATCATGCCTGGTCACATCCACAAGCCTGGTAAAGTAGGTATTGTTTCTCGCTCTGGTACACTTACGTACGAAGCGGTTAAGCAAACCACTGACGAAGGTTTTGGCCAGTCTACTTGTGTTGGTATCGGTGGCGACCCAATTCCTGGTTCAAACTTCATCGACATCCTTCAGATGTTCCAAGACGATCCACAAACTGAAGCTATCGTAATGATCGGTGAGATCGGTGGTACAGCTGAAGAAGAAGCAGCAGCGTTCATTAAAGCTAATGTAACCAAGCCTGTTGTTTCTTACATTGCTGGTGTTACTGCTCCTCCAGGTAAGCGTATGGGTCACGCTGGTGCAATCATCGCAGGCGGTAAAGGTACTGCTGATGAGAAATTCAAAGCACTGGAAGACGCTGGCGTTAAAACTGTACGTTCACTTGCTGAAATCGGCAAGGCGCTTCGCGAGACTACAGGTTGGTAAGCTATCGCTTAACAATTTTGTGATAAAAGCCCGCTTTAAGCGGGCTTTTTTGTTTGCCCAGCGAAGCTGGCAAACCCGTCAGGTTGAAAGAAACCTGAATCACCCTGACTGAGGGGAAGATAATCCGAATGGCAAGGGCG
>NZ_JAKRFB010000082.1:0-12745 GCF_022348315.1 Alteromonas sp. MmMcT2-5
CGGTGATTTTTGGCGATTGATCTGATCACCAAACGTCATGAATGTTCCTATCTTTTTTATCTCGCTGATATCGTTATATTATTTGTGGGGATACCTCAGACTCTGACCCCATTTCTTTAAAAGTGATAGGCGTAGGATAGGTTCAGGAAGTCTAATCCGGGGTTGTCATTGTTGAAGCCGCCGTTTGAAAAGTGCATATAGCGCAGTGCGACATGTTGTTTCTTATCGATCTCTACAAACACACCTAATCTGTCTTCGAACTGATAGTTAGATCCAATATCTTTACCAGCGACTTTCTGATTACCTATGTAACTCGCTCCTATCCCCGCTTCTATATATACGGGATATTTGTCATAGAGCGTTGAAACCTGTTTCATAAATACAGGAGTTAATGACGCGCCGTAGCTAGTACTATGTGTATCGTTTTCACCATACTCCCACACTACGGCACTCACTTCCCAGTATAGCTTTAGGTCGCCAAACCAATCAGTAGTAAGCGTTTGTTCAAATGGCCTGTACGCGAAGCGCATACCATCGATATCGTCAAAGCCGTGCATATAATCTACACTCACGGTTTGTTTCGCTTGTACGCTACTTGCGGTGAAAATAATGAAAAAAGAAAATAGAAGTAGTGATGCCTGTTTCATAATTGCTCCTTGATCTGGTAATCAACAAGCAAAATTTTTTCCAATTAAAAATTATCGTAATTTCAAAGAGATAATGAAAACTAAATGCCGAACTATTCCTGCTGAGTAGTGTAATTTACTGACACTGTTGAAGCTTTTACAAAGATGTCCAGCGTGTATCTGCGCTTACATGTTGCTCTTCCATCAGGCGCTCGATCAGTTGCTTTGTATCTTCAATACCATACTTCGCTTTAATTTTATTTATGCTTTCAGATTCTGAAAGTATAAATGTATTGAGCTCGGCAATGATCTCGGGGTGTCTTAAGGTTGATAGCGAAAATGAGACAACGTTGTGTGGCAGGGTTAAATCAGCGGCAAATGGTCCCATTTGCGGAAAGCGACGAGCAACGTTTTTAGCGGCATTATATTCCACATCTAAAGCATCTACTTTATCGCTCTGTAGAAGATTAAGCCCATCAAAAATACTGTTTACGCCTGTTACTTTAACGGTACCGTTCTTAATTTGCTGTTCCCACTTTACAGGGGAAAATCCGTCTGGCGTGGCAAGTTTTGTTATGTGAGTAATTCCTTTACCAAGGTTATCTGTTTTAATCAAAGTCTCGGCGAATGTTTCTGCCAGAGGTTCAGAATACACTTTGTTGAGGCTATGGGTTATTTGGTCATACCAACTGGCGTTATCAGGAAAGACAAAGTCTACATTGCCTTTTTTCAATTCTATCTGAAGGCGTTTAACTGGCATGCTCAAGTATACAAAGCGATGTCCGCTTTGCTTTGAGAATGCTTCAAGAATAGCCCAACCCAACCCCTTTTCATGATCCGATGAAAAGTTGTAATACGGATAATATTCAATATTTTGAGCGCCTACGATATAGGTGTCGGCTGAAACAAAAGGACTTGAAAGTGTGCATGTAACTGGCAATACCGCCATTTGCACAAAGCGACGAATACTATTTCCAAACCTCTTCAATTTTCAATCCTTGTTCTATCAAAAGCTTCTGAGACAACTGCTCGAAAGGGGTTATTCCGTATTTTGTTTTTATACTATCAATTAATTCTGGATTTGAGGATATGAACTTATTAAGTTCACTAATAATGTCTTGATGATAAAGCGTAGATAGGGAAAAAGGAATTTCATTATGTGGAAGCGTCAAATCTAAAGTAAATGCATCTTGCTCATATGATAGAGGAGCAGATCGCTGGCTAACGAAATACTCTAAATCTAACCCGTCTACACGTTCTTGGTACAAAAGCGCCAAGCCTTGTTGAATATCCGTAACCCAAGTTATTTGGGTACGTTGGGTGTCTATTCTTTCTTGCCAATTTACCGGTGTGAAGCCTAACGGCATGGCGAGGTTTTTTATCTTTTCGATGCCTTTCCCAGCGTTCTGTCGTTTTACAATTGTCCCCGTTACTGCGCTGGTTAATGGGAGGGAAAAGTACTTGTCATTTGAAGTGGTAATGCTGTTATACCAGCCTCTATTATCAGGGTATACAAAGTCAACATTACCTTTAACTAACTCGAGTTGAAGCCGTCTTATAGGCAAGCTTAAATACACAAACTCGTGTCCCGAAGCTTCAGAAAAAGCTTCTAAAATTGACCAGGCAACCCCTTTATCTGTGGATGATGCAAAATCGTAATGGGGGAAATAAGCTAAGTTTTGTGCGCCAATCACATATTTTTCTGCATAAATATTAAGGCTAAACAAACAGCCAATAAAAAGCCCAATACATCGCATCATTCTACACTCCAAAATGACTACAGCAATTTACAATATACAAATAAATTATCTTTGAAGCATTTCCTTGAGAGGAAGTTTTTTAATACAAAAATAAATCGCGTATCTATACACCATAATTTATCGTTTTGCGGGTGTAAAATACTCAGTGAAAATCTCTTGAACTTAATGACAGCTTTTCGAGCCAAGGCGTACGATCAATAAGCTTACCTGCAATGATATGAATAACTCCTTCTTTGGAGCGTTCGATAATACCATTTACCTGTAGCAGTTTAGCCTTTAAGAATGTTTGTTGCTGAGCACGAGCGGTGGCTTGCCATACCACAACGTTCATATTGCCTATGTCATCTTCCAAAGTCAGAAAGGTAACGCCTGCGGCAGTGCCTGGCGCTTGACGACCTGTTACTGCGCCAAGCACTTTTACAACTGATTTATTTGTCTTGTCTTTAAGCGAATTGGACCAGCTTATGTCTTTAAGCTTATGTTGCTTTTTGAGTAACGAAATAGGGTGGTTATTTACCGATAAGCCGGTTGAGGCATAGTCTTCAAGTAAGTTTTCTGCCTCGGTCGGTGAAGCACCCAGAGGTGTGACGTTTTTATCTGCATAAAAATCGTCAGTATCAAACAGTGGTAAACGCGTTTGGGTATCCATAATTCGCCAACGGGTTTCGTATCGGTTGCCTGAAATAGTGCGAAGGGCATCGGCGCTAGCCAGTGCCTCTACTTCATTACTTTTAAGCGATAGTTGCTGTAATTGTTCAACATCGGTATAGCCCTTATCTGAGCGGTTTTCCACGATAAGTTGAGACGATGCTTCACTTAAGCCTTTAATAAGCTTAAGGCCAAGCTGAATGTATTTTTCTTGGCCTTGTACCACCAAAGAATGCTCAACGTCAGACTGGTTAACACAGGGCGCCTCTACCCGTATGTGATGACGCTTAGCGTCTTGAACTAACTGGGACGGGGAATAAAACCCCATGGGCCAGCTATTTAACAGCGCTACGTAAAACTCAACGGGAAAGTAAAACTTCAACCAGCAAGACACGTAAGCTAATACGGCAAAAGACGCTGAGTGAGATTCAGGAAAGCCGTAACCTGCAAAGCCTTTTATTTGTTCAAATAAGTTGTGGGCGAACGTACTGTCATAGCCTTTGTCCGTCATACCTTTAATAAGCTTGTCTCTGAATTCAAAAATTCTACCGTCTTTTTTCCAGCTCGCCATAGCGCGCCGCAGCTGGTCAGCTTCTCCGCCACTAAAGCCTGCTGCAACCATGGCAAGCTGAATCACTTGTTCTTGAAAGATAGGCACGCCCATGGTGCGAGACAGAACTTTCTCCACATCTTTAGATGGGTAGCTAATGGTTTCGTTGCCGTGTCGACGTATCAGATAAGGGTGGACCATATCACCCTGAATTGGACCTGGCCGTACAATGGCTATTTGTACGACCAAATCGTAATAGCGACGAGGTTTTAGCCTTGGCAGCATAGACATCTGAGCTCGTGATTCTATTTGAAAAACGCCTACCGTATCGGCCCGACAAATCATATCGAAAACCTGTTTGTCATCTCCGAGCTTAGTAATGAACGGAATACTGGTTTCAACAGGGTATTGTTTATTGATAAGCGAGAATGCGCGACGTATAGCGCTCAACATCCCAAGCGCCAGTACATCCACTTTTAAAAGGCCTAAGGTTTCAATGTCGTCCTTATCCCACTGAATAATAGTACGCTCTTCCATCGCGGCGTTCTCAACAGGAACAAGATCGTAGAGCGGCCCTGCGCTAATAACAAAACCGCCTACATGTTGCGACAAATGTCGGGGCGTGCCCAGTAAAGCTTCGGTAAGGGTAATTAACTGCTGCACCCTAGGCTCTTCAGGGTTTAACCCAAGCCCCGCCAGCTGAGATTTCCACGGAATAACGCTGTCTCGGCGATTAATCTGCTTTACCACAAAATCAAGCTGTGATTCGCTAAAGCCCAGCGCCTTGCCCACATCTTTAAAAGCCGACTTAAAGCGATAGCAAATAACCGTAGCCGCGATAGCGGTTCTTTCCCGGCCGTACTTTTGATAAATGTATTGGATGACCTCTTCACGGCGTTGATGCTCAAAATCCACATCAATATCTGGCGGTTCGTTACGCTCTTTGGAAATAAAGCGCTCGAACAGCACACTTATTTGCCTTGGGTCTACTGCGGTTATTTCCAAGCAATAGCACACTACCGAGTTGGCCGCAGAGCCGCGCCCTTGATACAAAATACGTTGTCGCTTGGCAAACTGAACAATGTCGTAAATGGTTAAAAAGAAATACTCATACTCTTGCTCGGCAATAAGCGTAAGTTCTTTTTCTATGGTTTGGCGAATATCAGGGGTTATACCTTCAGGAAAGCGCACTTTTATACCGGCCTCTACACGTTCCCGCAAATACGAAGTGGGCGTATACCCTTCAGGTACAAGCTCCGCAGGATAGTGGTAGCGCAGCTCTTCTAAAGAAAATGTGAAAGCGTGAGCAAGGGCATTGGTATTGGCAATCCATTTCTCAGGGTAAAGCTTCTTAATTTTTTGTACGGTTCGCAGACTACGCTCTGCATTACTCAACGCATCCCGACCTATTTTGTCTACACTGGTATGCACGTTAATAGCATGCAATACATGTTGAAGCGGCAGTCTGTCAGCGTGATGCATGAGTACACCTGTACAGGCAATAACAGGAAAAGGATAGGCAGACTGCAGATGATTGTAATGCGCAAACCTGTGGTGATCCCTTCCGTCTAATAGGCGCTGAGCGCCAATATAGGCATCAATACTAGGGTGTTTTTGCAGCCATTCAGCCCAATGCTTGTCTTTAGCTTCTTTGCCGCTTGGTAGCCAAATGAATTTGCAATGGCGAATGGTACGCAAGTCCCACTCAGCTAGTTGGTATTCACCTTTATCAGAGCGACGCCTCGCGTTAGTAATAATTCGGCATAGTTCGCTATAGGCCGCTTTGTTCGGGCACAACAGCACAAAAGATAAAGTGTCATCAAATACAAAGTAACTACCCACAATAAGCGTAATCGGTAGGCCCTGATGCTTAATTTCGTCGAAAGCCCGTACCACTCCCGCTACTGAGCATTCATCGGTAATGGCAAGTGCGTCGTAACCAAGGAAAGAAGCCGTGGTAACAAGCTCTGCGGGGGAAGAGGCACCGCAAAGAAAACTATAATTGCTTTGGCAAAAGAGCTCACTGTATTTCATGATATTGCCTTTACCTTTTTCTTTAACCGCATACCGCTAGCAAAAAAGGCCCTGCACCCACCAGCGGCTCTCTTCATCTTTAAACACTAAAAGCTTTACGCATTGCTCAGTTTGGGCGATGAAATAATCACGCTTTGTTGGGCTGTCATGCCACCACTCGCTATGTAATCGCACGGGGCCAAAGCAAATTTGGGTAGCCTGAATAAGCGGTTTAGGTACATCAAAAGTGAAGGTGGGCGTAATGTCACTGCTATAAGCATAATTACGGGTGCAGTTACCGGTGCTCGACTCCGTCACCGTCATATATTCAAACTGATGGCTGTCGGCAGCGCGAGGTTGAAACGTACTGTTATCGCCTAGCTTCGCGTTTAAGCGCCCAATTAATTGCTTTTGTGCAATATCGTTAAATCTGTCGCTAAAAAAGTCGCCATTCTGCGTATCCATTTCTTCAAATTGCTGACAGGTAAGCGCAATGGCTGTAGCTGGCTCAGGCAACACCAGATTCTCAGTTTTAAGACTAAACAAGGGCAGCCAACTTTGTACTGAAGACTGAGGCAGTGCCGAACGTATATTAATATCCATTACAGGTGCTTCTCTGAAATGAATATGTACACTGATGCTGGATGTATATAAGTTTCTTGCCCGTAAATAGTGAGACAAATGCTCAAACTGCTGGCTGACAAAAGGGGTTAGATGCTGCGTGTTTTCAATATCAAAAGGCAATAGGATAAAGTTATCGAAGTGCTCCAAAGGCCTAAATAATGTAACCCGTGGAAAGGTTTCTCCCCTTAACGCAGTAAGATACATAATAGTGTTATTGTCAAAGCGCCGACCCAGTTCTTGTACCGGCATTGCCAACAGCTGTTGTACGCAGGAAACGCCCACCCTTGCCAACGAGTCAATGACTTTAGGTGATAGAGCCGTAATAGAAAGCGGGCACGTACTTAGCGCTTTTTTTATGTCATCGGATGTATGCAAGTAGGTATTAAATTTATGAAGCGCTAATACTTTTGCGGCCTCAATTGTCCATGCGCTAGCAAAATGATAACGAATATCTGCTTCTGCCAGAGCTTGGGTTAAAGTTTTCCACAGTGGCTTATGACCGCCATAGTAATGAGTTAGGTTATCTAGCCTTACTGCCAGACCGCTGAAACTATTTGAGTGAATGTGGTTGTCTAATACGATATCAGAAGCCAGTGGATAAAGCCGATGGGCTAACTGCGTCAGCATATGCTTTTCGGCTTCTTCACTGAAAGGCAGAATATGCACGTAAGGGCATAACGCCGCTGCTTGGGCTAGCCCATGCCCAATTTCAATGCCTTCTTTTTTCGCAATATCATTACACTGCGTAATTTTGTTTGTTTTACTGCAGTACACTGCAACGGGAGTATTCGACGCTAACGCTGAATACTGGTTGTTAGTTTCGTGCTTCGGCAATTGGCTATGTGCACGCTTACTTCTAGCCGCTTTGATATGGCTGTCTAAAGTTAGTTGATAGCAGTAAATATAAGCCCACAGCATCATTAGCTCACAGAGTGTAATGCCTGATCGGAAAGCGTGTTGTGTGCCATGGCCCATTTAATGGCGTGATTGTCGGGGGTCCACCGATGGGAAATAACAATGTTATCTTTGGGCCACCCATGACGCTGCTTGCGTATGTTCACCGCCAAAGCGTGGGGTTTACCCTTTAGCGCGATATCCAACGTAATGGGTAATGCACTGTCGCTTTGATTCGACAGGTTGGCTTGTGAATCACTTAAGCTGGCCTTCGGATAACCTAACTGTGATGCCTGCTGTTGCGGTGGAGTATACAGTAAGCACAGCGCATCATTATGCGTTGCTGCTACCTGTAGGCGTCGTGCTTCTTTTTGATTTACAGCATTACTCCACAGCACTACGCAATGGCAAGCCGTACTTTTTAAACATTGCTCTGCTGCCCACAACGACTCTTGTTCAGAACTTGGTTTTACTACCAGAACTTGTTGCGCTTTAAGCCCCAAGTTTTCTAACCACGGCGACTGTAGTAGCCCGGGAGGGTTAATAAATACCACCAGCTTATGCGTACGGTGTTGGCATATAACCTGTTTAAAGAGTGAAAGTTCACCCATGCCGGTTAACGAAGAGATACGGATAAGACCTGTAGATGTAACGCCACCGTTAAGTGCTTTATCCAGACGCGGAAAACCCAGTGAAAACTTGGTTTCACTTTGTCTCTGATCTCTGGCCCGCCAAATATGCGGGTGGTTATTAAGCACGGATAACGATTTATTCATGGCACTCAAAATAAACTGTATTTTTATACAGTATTATAGTGCAGCAATAACCCTTTTCAAGACAAAAGGTTTTTGACTTGTTGTTTTAAACGCTAACTTACTGATTAGTTTGGAAAGGTAAAAAGATTAAACTTTTAAAAGAGTGGGAACATGGCTAGGGTCGCAGGCCTTACTACATAGCAAAGCAGACGACCCTGCCATACAGTTAGCGCTGTATAAGCGCTAACGAGAGACATAGAGTAAAATGTTACTCTTCAGATGGTTCTTTTTGAGCCTTTGTAGTCGTGCCACTTACTGTTGCTGTAACGGTTTGGCAAAAAGCAATGAAGCCGTCGGCCGTATTTTTTGACCACACCATACGTACGTTGCTAGGGAATGCTTTCACCACCTCACGAATTTCCTCAAGCGTCACTTCTTCATTAAGCAGCACCTTATTCAGTGACTCCTCAAATGACATCCCTTTCTCACAACAGGCCATGACGATAGTCGAAAAGTTGCGCATAAGCGGGTGCAGCGCATTGTATTGAGTTTGGTCGATAAGGCGGCTTTTATAGGCACTTTCAATACGCGCAGTAAGATTTTTCTCTAACGCATCTGTAACAAGAACAAGGTTGCGATAAGCATACGTAACCTTGTTGTTGGTCTGTTTATTCGAGTGACGCAATAGCGCCAGCTCTTTCTGTAAATTCTGCGCTCGCAGCACAAAGTAAATTAAAAACAGGATAAGTAATCCAATAACACCAAATGCAACGATCATGTCTATTGTGCCTTTTGTTCTTCTATAAACGTATTGATGTTTTGCTCCAAGATAAACAATGGAACTGAGCCGTTTTCTAACACGGCGCGGTGGAATTTACGCACATCAAAACGCTCGCCTAATGCTTTCTCTGCCTTCTTGCGAAGGCCTTTAATTTTGATTTCACCAATCTTGTAAGACAAGGCTTGCGCTGGCCAAGAGATATAGCGGTCTATTTCAGTATTTACGTTGTGTTCTGAAAGCGCGGTGTTTTCCATCATATAATCAACCGCTTGTTGACGACTCCAGCCCATCGTGTGCATACCGGTATCCACAACCAAGCGACACGCACGCCACATTTCGTAGCTTAAGCGACCGAAGTTGTCGTACGGCGTTTCGTAAATACCTGCTTCAATACCCAAAAACTCAGAGTACAGACCCCAGCCTTCACCAAACGCTGAAATATAGGTGTTACGGCGTACCATAGGTAAGTCTTCAAGCTCTGCTGCCAACGATATTTGAAGGTGGTGGCCAGGCACTGCTTCGTGCAAGGTCAGTGCAGGCAATGCATACAAAGGGCGCTTATCAAGGGCATACGTGTTTACCCAGTAATATCCTGGCTGGTCATCGCGGCTAGGATGGATGTAACGGCCCGTTGTATATTTGGGCGCGATAGCGTCTGGTACAGGCGCTACACCGTAAGGCGTTCTTGGCAGATACTCAAAGAGCGAAGGTAGTTTTGCGTCCACTTTCTTTGCAATAAACGACGCCTCTTTCAGCAAATCTTCAGCGCTGGTGGCATAGAATTGCGGGTCTTCGCGTAAAAACGCAATGAAGTCGTTAATGTCGCCATCAAAGTCAAGCTCATCCACAATTTGCTGCATTTGCGCGCGAATGCGTTTTACTTCAGACAAACCTAAATCATGGATTTCCTGAGGCGTCATATCCGTGGTGGTGTAATGCTTGGCTCTATTGGCGTAATACGCCACGCCATCAGGCCAGCTATTCGCGGCAATATCTTCACGGGCATTGGGAATGTATTCACCTACCATGAAGTCATAGAACATTTGATACGCAGGCAACACGCTGCTGTTTATGGCAGCCTTGCCTTGCTCCGTTAGCGCTGATTTTTGCTCGGCAGTAAAGTACTCTGGAAAACGGGTAAATGGAGAATAAAAGCCACTGTCCTCGGCGTTTTCAACAATGTACGACGCTACCGAGTTCTCAAACCCTTTCAGCACTACTTTAGGCTGCGTGTAGCCTTCTTTTAGCGCTTCTTTCATATACGCAATTTGTTGGTCAAAATAAGGCTTAAGCGCATTTAGGCGGCTAATATAGGCCTGATAATCTTCTACGCGCTTAAAGGTGGATAAATTGGGAAGTGAAGCCATGGCACTGTGAAAGCCATATTCTGAATTGATAGGCACTAAATGCGCGCGATACGTATATTCGTCCACATAGTTAGCTAAACGATATTGTTGCATCAGCAAGGCAATATAAGTATCAGTAGAGATGTCTTCTTTTTTATACTGACTTAAGGCCTTTTGAAAAGTACGCCATTGTTCATTTTGCGCTTTCAGGGCTTTGGGTGAGTTGTCTGGTAATACGTGAGCGAGTGAAGTATCGCCTTCGCGAGAAGCTAGAAGCGGGGAAACCGAAAGCTCGTATTGCCAAATGTCATCAAGTAGTTGATACAAGCTTTCATCGTTAAGGTCCTTTGCAGATGAGCTAACGCTGCAAATAAATAATAGTGCTGCTAAAACATAGCGATACATAAGGGTCTCCGGCAACCTTCACCGGAATGACCCGGCGGTTACTCTTTCGTTGGTGTATATATTGGACTAGGGAAAGCAGTTACTTTATCAGATTTATTTTCTAATTTAGTAATTTTGGCTGAACCTTTTTTATTTACGGCGTCAATGCGCAAAATGTTGTGCATCGGTACATAAGTTTTTGTTACTTCAGAAAATTCGGTTTTCAACCTTTCATGACTAGGGTCTACAACAACACTTGTGTGAGTATCCCACACAAAGTCACCTATCTCGATAAAGCCAAACAAAGCGCCCTGCATAAGGCTTTTCACGTATAACTCATAGCGCTCACCGTTGCTGATGAACTGAACGCGGTAAAGAATGTCGTCTTTTGACATAGATGCTGCTCTTCACTAAAAAAATATAAAAACACCCGGAAGCTGAGCCGGCATGCGACTGGCAATTTTACCTTGCTCATAAAATGCGAGCAACGGTAGGAAACACATGGTAAACGTAAGCAGTTTAATGGTATTCCGCCTATTAACTGCGTTACCATGACGCACACTTAGTTATATGGTGAAATTAGAATGATAAAAAAACTCCTTATAGGTAGTGCAATGACAGCAATGACCTTTGCTGCTACTGCCCATAACCACGCATCGACAGACAATGCTTTTAACCCTGATACACAGCGAATCAAATCGCACCTGTTTTTCCTAGCAGATGATTTGCTTGAAGGTCGTGACACGGGCTCTCGTGGCCATGAAATTGCGGCGCTATATATTGCGACCGAATTTGCTAAATATGGTTTGAAGCCAGCGGGTACAGACGGCTACATGCAAAACGTAGCGTTTCGCAAAGCGAATCTGGTTCAAGAGTCTCCCAAGTTTACTTTCACGCAAAACGGCGAAACCGTCGATTTTGACTATCCGAAAGAATATCTAGCTAGCCCGAGCTTGCTTAGCACCGAGGCTAATGTAAAAGGTGAAATGGTCTTTGTGGGCTACGGCATTGTGGCAGACGAGCTATCTCACAACGATTACAAAGACTTAGATGTAAAAGGTAAGGTTGTTGTAGCGCTTGCTGGTAAGCCAAGTGACTTTCCATCAGAAGAGGGCGCTCACTTTGCGTCTGGCTATCAAAAGCAAAAGTATGCGGTAGACAATGGCGCTATTGGCATGATCACTATCACAACGCCTAAAAATGAAAAGGTACGCCCTTATCAAAGCCGTTTGAACTACATCCATACGCCGCGTATGGCATGGTTAGACGACAGTGGTCAGCCTGCAAACAGCTTTTCTCAGCTTAAAGGTGGCGCTTACATGAGTGAAGGCGCTGCGCGTAAGTTATTTGAAGGCGCAGAAAAGAGCCTTGATGACGTTTATGCACAGCTTGAAGCCGACAAAGTACCACAAGGCTTTGCGTTAAACGGTGTGGTTGATATCAGTAAGACGAGCGTACACGACACCATCACTAGCCCAAATGTTGTGGGTGTACTTGAAGGTTCTGACCCAGAGCTTAAAAACGAGTATGTGGTTTTCTCTGCTCACTCTGACCATATTGGTTTTGCCAAGACCGTGAAGAAAGACAACATTAACAATGGTGCCATGGACAATGCGTCTGGTACGTCAGTGATGTTAGAAACTGCACGCCTGTTTAGCGAAATGGAAGAAAAGCCAAAGCGCTCAATTCTGTTCGTATCGGTAACGGGTGAAGAGAAGGGCCTGCTAGGTGCAGACTATTTTGCTCGTAATCCAACTGTACCGGTTACTTCAATGGTGGCGAACGTAAATCTAGATATGCCAATTTTGACTTACGAGTTTGCAGACGTTATTGCGTTTGGCGCGAACCACAGTGATTTGCAAGAGTCAGTGGAAAAAGCGGCGGCGAATGCCAACATTGAACTAAGCCCTGACCCATGGCCTGAGCAAGCGTTATTCACTCGCTCAGATCACTATGCGTTTGTAAAGCAAGGTGTGCCGTCAGTGTTTATGGTGCCGGGTCTGAAGTCTAAAGATCCTAACGTAGATGGCAGCAAGGTGTTTGGTCAGTTCTTATCTACGCACTACCATAAGCCTAGCGACGACATTAACCAGCCATTCAACTGGAATGCAGCAGAGACTTTCACCAAGGTTAACGCGCAAATTGGTTGGACACTAGCAAACCAAAAGAACAAGCCTAAGTGGAACGACGGCGATTTCTTTGGAAACACGTTTAGCAAGTAAGTCCATATTTATTAAACATTAAAAAGCAGCATTTTTATGCTGCTTTTTTTGTTTGCCCAGCGAAGCTGGCAAACCCGTCAGGTTGAAAGAAACCTGAATCACCCTGACTGAGGGGAAGATAATCCGAATGGCAAGGGCGTGG
>NZ_JAKRFB010000083.1:0-12717 GCF_022348315.1 Alteromonas sp. MmMcT2-5
TTTGCCACACTTATAAGTAGTAACCCACCTCCGCAGCCATTTATTGGTGTGGTCTACAGAGGATTAAGTCTTTTTAGAGGGGAAAATCCCTAGAACCCCATCTTCCAGTGCACCAATTCGACCCCACAAGTCAAGCTCCCAAGTCGCGCCAATGCCCAGCTGCTGGTTTTCATACACATTTTGCCCACCAAACACCGGCACGTTGCCAGCCTGTGACGGGCGATTGCGACCGGTGGTGAACTGACCAAAGATTGAAGGCCACTGCTGCGACTTGGCAATGCCAAGCACCGCACCTGCTTCATTCAATCGCTCATTGGCCAAACGAACATCGGTGTTGTTCTGCAACGCCTGCTCAACCACCTGGTTCAGCGCCGGATCGCCGAGCAACAGCCACCACGCCTCATTTTGAACCTGCTTCATGCCCACGCCTTTTGCGTTTTCAGGCACTTCAACTTGCATGGCTTGCTCTGGCTTGCCATTGAACCTGTCCAGCAAAGGGATGCTGGATGCGCAACCGGTCAGGGCCAGAGTCAAACCCAAGGCGATTGCGGTTTTCGGCAGGGCTTTAAACATGCTCGCCCCCTTTGTTTGTTGATTGTTGATTGGATGAATCATTTGCTTCCTCTTCATCACCATGGTGTCGTCCACCTTTTTCACTGCGATCGATCAAGCGGTAAAACAGGGGCACAAAGAAAATGGCCAGCAATGTGGCGGCGGTCATGCCACCCATTACACCGGTACCTACAGCGGCGCGTGCACCTGCACCAGCACCACTGGAGAACGCCAACGGAACAACGCCCAGAATAAACGCAAACGAGGTCATCAAAATGGGACGGAACCGCAAACGGGCCGCTTCCAGAGAAGCGTCAAGGGCGCTCATACCTTCTTCACGCTTCAGCACCGCGAATTCCACGATCAAAATCGCATTCTTCGCAGCCAGACCTAGTAACGTCACCAGACCAATCTGGAAATACACGTCATTGGTCATGTCGCGCATCCACACCGCAAGCAGCGCGCCGAACAAGCCAAACGGCATGGCCAGCAGCACCGAAAACGGAAGGGTCCACTTTTCATACTGGGCAGCCAGAATCAGGAACACCATCAGCGCACCCAAGACCAGCGCAAAGCTGGAAGAACCTTCAGAACGCTTTTCCTGAAACGAGGCACCAGAAAAGTCGTAGCTGAAATCATCCGGCAACACCTCGGCTGCAATGTCCTCAATGGCCTGAATGGCTTCGCCTGAACTGATGCCTGGTGCACCACTGCCCAACAGCTTTACAGCAGGTAGATTGTTAAAACGCTCCAAAGTTTCCGGCCCTTGTGAAAACTCCACTTTGGCAAAGGCCGAAATCGGGATCATTTCGCCAGTGTTCGAGCGCACATACATGTTGCCAATGTCAGTCGGGCTTTTGCGATATTGCGCATCCGCCGACATCAACACCTGCCAGGTACGACCGAATTTGTTGAAGTCGTTCACATAGTAGGTACCCATGCTGGCCGCAAGGGTGTCGAACACTTCATTCACGTTCACGCCCATTGCGCGGGCACGTTCGCGGTCCACATCCACATATAGCTGAGGCGTGCCGGGGCGCCACAATGTTTGTACTCCAGCCAGGCGCGGGTCTGCATTGGCTTTGGCCATGAAGGCGTTCATCACCTTGGCCAGCTCGGCTGGGCCGCCTTCGCCACGGTTTTGAATATAGAACTCAAAGCCACCGGCATTGCCCAAACCGAAGATGGGTGGTGGTGCAAAAGCCAGCACCAACCCTTCCTGAATGCCCGCAGTCCGGCCAAACAACTCGCCCACCAAATCAGTGGTCACAGCCTCGCGGTCGTCCCAATGGCGCTGGGTTACGAACATGGTGGCCGCGTTGTTTTTGAAACTGCCGCCCAGGACGTCAAAGCCTGTAAACGCCACGGAATACTCGTTGGCGGGGTTGGCGGCCACTGCATCCACCACCTCGGCAACCACTTTGTCGGTGCGCTGAAGTGTTGCGCCATCGGGCAAAAATACGGCCGCAATAAAATAGCCCTGGTCTTCATCAGGAACCAATGAACCCGGTGTGGCCTTGAACAAACCAGCAGTGACCACCAGCATCACCAGAAACAAACCAATACCAATGGCTGGACGCATGCTGATGAATTTCACGCCACCCACGTACTTGGTCGTTACCCGCGCAAACCAGTTATTGAATGCGGTGAAAAACTTGCCTGGTTTTTTGTGCTCGTGCTTGAGCAGCAGCACACAAAGGGCCGGGGTCAATGTCAACGCGACAATGCCGGATACGATCACAGCAATGGCGATGGTGATGGCGAACTGACGATACAGTTCACCGGTCAAGCCGCCCAGGAAACCGATTGGAATGAACACCGCTGAAAGTACCAGCACGATTGCAATCACCGGGCCGGTTACTTCCTGCATGGCTTTGATCGCCGCCTTGCGCGCGCCCAAGCCCTCTTCATGCATGATCCGTTCTACGTTTTCCAACACCACAATGGCGTCGTCCACCACAATACCGATGGCCAGCACCATGCCGAACAATGTCAACGTGTTGATGGAATAACCCAGCAAATAAAGCCCTGCAAATGCGCCCAGCAATGAAACAGGCACGGCCACAATCGGAATCAAGGTGGCGCGCCAGTTCTGCAAGAATACATACACCACGATGAACACAAGTATCATCGCCTCGACCAGCGTTTTCACCACTTCACGAATGGACACCTCCGCGAATCGCGTGGTGTCATAAGGCACTGCGTAATCAAGACCTTCCGGAAAGTCCGCAGCAATTTCATCCACCGTGTTTTTTACATTCTGAGCCACGTCGAGCGCGTTGGCACCCGGCTGCAGGAATACTTCTACCAGCGTGGCTGGCTTGCCATTGATACGACCTGTGAAGTCGTAGTCCTTCGAGCCCAACTCGACACGGGCCACGTCTTTCAGTCGAAGTGAGGAGCCGTCCGGATTCACGCGAATCAGGATATTCTCAAACTCCTCAGGTTCACTCAGACGACCTTGGGCAGTCACGGTGTAAACCAGTTCCTGGCCATTGTTGTTGGGTGCTTGCCCCACCTTGCCCGCCGCGAACTGTGCGTTTTGCTCATTCAACGCGGCAGCAATGTCACCCGCAGTCAGTTTTAACTGGGCCATGCGATCGGGCTTGATCCAGATGCGCATGGCATAATCTTTCGCACCGAAAATCTGCACGTTGGTGGTGCCGGGAATCCGCTTGATGCGGTCGAGCACGTTCAAGGTCACATAATTCGAGGTGTAGAAGTCGTCAAACCGACCGTCTTCAGAATAGAACGCCAACACCTGAAGGAACGACGAAGAACCCTTGTTCACAGTCACACCCTGCCTGCGTACTTCCTGCGGCAAAATGTTTTCAACCTGTTTCACACGGTTATTCACGTTCAGCGCGGCCTGGTCCGGGTCAGTGCCAATTTCGAACGTCACCATGATTTCAACCACGCCACTGCTGGCCGAAGTTGAACTCATGTACATCATGTCTTCCACCCCGTTGATCGCATTCTCAATGGGTGCAGCCACAGTGCTGGCAATCACCTCAGCGGAAGCACCGGGGTATACGGCACGAACCTGAACCACCGGCGGCGCAATTTCAGGGTACTGCGCAATCGGCAAACCACGCATGGCGGCCAAGCCGGCCAGCATGATGAAAATCGACAACACGGCCGCAAACACAGGCCTGTCGATAAAAAATTTCGAAAACATGTTTTACCCCTTATTGCTTCTGCTCAGTGGCTGGCGCGGCTTTAGCCGGCGCTGCTGCTTCAGGCTGGTTGTTGGCACCAGCGATCACGGGTTGTACTGGGGTTCCCGGGGGCGCTTTCATGAATCCGTCGGTGATCACTTTGTCGCCTGCCACCAAACCGTCAGTCACCACCCATTGGTCGTCTTTCCACTGCGCAACCTGAACAGGTCGGGGTGCCACCGTGTTTTCGGGGCTGACAGTCATCACGACCTTGCCACCTTCCGGATTTTCAAGAACAGCGCGCTGTGGCAACAACACGGCATCCTTTTGTACCGCACCGCTAACGCGGACCCGCACAAACTGCCCAGGGCTAAGCACTTCTTTGTCATTGACCAGCACGGCTCGGGCATCCACTGTTCCCGTGGCCGGGTTCACGCGCACATCCTGAAAGCCCAGCTTGGCTTTAAAACCCATGGGCTTGCCGTCGGCACCCAGTACTTCGACCACCAAATCGCCCCCGGGCATTGAGACGGCACCGCTGGCCACGCCTTTGCGCAACTGCTCATGGTCTTTTTCCGGAATACCGAAGTTCACATACACCTGATCAATCTGGGTGACAGTGGTCAACAACTCGGAAGGGCCAGATACAAAACTGCCCTCTGAATACAGGGAGCGGCTTGCAAATCCGTTCACCGGCGATTCAACTTTGGCGTAATCAAGGTTCAGGCGTGCAGTGCGAACAGCCGCACTAGCCACTTGCAAATCTGCTTTGGCGACTTCAAACGCGGATTGGGCACCATCCAGCTCTGACTGCGAAACCGCCTTGCTCTCAGCAAGTGGCATCACGCGCTTGTAATCACGCTCAGCCTGCGCAGCACGAACCTTGGCGGCATTTTCATCAGCCAAAGCGCGGGCCAACGCGGTTTGGTACGGTGCGTTGTCCAGGCTGTACAAAGATTGGCCTTTCTTCACACGACCGCCTTCTTCGAACAGTCGGCGTTCGATAATACCGGCCACACGGGCGCGAATTTCAACCTCGCGCAGTCCCGCAATTTGGGCTGGGTATTCGTAGGTTAATTCCAGTTGTTCTGTTTTCACTTCAACCACCGGAACTGGTGCGGCTTGACCGGCACCGGGACCTCCGGGGGCTTGGGCGTCTGCGCCCTGACCACAACCCAGCAACAAAACGCTGGACAAAACGGTCACCAGCAGCGAAGGCAGAAGGGTGGCTCCTGCAAATGCGCGACTGTAAGGGGAAGCTTGAGTTTGCTTTGAATTCAATGAGTTGCTGTGCATGATATGTGCCCTGTTATATCCTTGTGGGAATTTTTCGGGTTGATTTACTGACCGAGAAGTCAGATAATACATACATACACGAGTGTATGTAAATATTTTTTTCAAATTTTGGTGACAACAATTGTGGTAAGAAAAACGAAGGAAGAAGCGCAGGAAACACGCAATCTGATTCTGGACACGGCAGAGACCGTTTTCTCAGAAAAAGGAGTGTCACGAACCACGCTGAACGATATAGCCAAGGCAGCCGATCTGACACGGGGCGCCATCTATTGGCATTTCAAGAACAAGGCCGACCTGTTTGACGCCATGTTACAGCGCGTCATATTACCAATGGATGAATTCATCGCCACACCCGACCTGCACCCCGAGCAGCAACCCCTGGCCTACCTCAGAATTCGATCCATGCATGTGGTTCGCACCTTGGCGGAAAACCCACAGATTCAACGGGTTTTCGACATCGTGATGCACAAAACAGAGATGGTTGATGACATATTGCCCATCCGCGACATGCACCTCGAAACGATTCAAGGTTGCCTGCAGACCATTGAAACTGATTTCCAGGCGGCCATTGACAAGGGTGAATTACCCGCCAGCACCAATGCCCGACGGGCGGCGATTGGTCTTCATTCACTGATTGACGGCCTGTTCGCGAACTACGTGCTGAGCCCGGAATTGTTCGACCTGATGGAACAGGCCGAATTCACGATCGACAACTACCTGCACGGACTGGTCAACCGCAAATAGTTCAGACCCTGCCCGTGACCGGAATGCCCGCACCATTGATGTCGCGGGCGGCATCTGACAACAAAAATGCAATGACGCCCGCCAATGATTCAGGGGTGACCCAATCTGCGGGGTCCGACTCAGGCATGGCAGCCCGATTGGCTGGTGTGTCCAGAATACTGGGCAACACTGCGTTGGCGCGAATTCCCAAATGTTTGTTTTCCGCCGCCAATGCCTCGGTCAAACGCAACACACCCGACTTGGCAGCCGCATAAGCACCCATGCCCTCGACCGCTTTGCCGGCCGCAGCCGCGCCAATGTTCACAATCACGCCACCTTGCTGGTCCTGGAACTGGGGCAATATGGCCTGGCACATGTTCACTGTGGTTTGCACATTCATGGCGTACTGGGCGTTCCAGGTGTCCAGGCTGCTCTCTGCCTGCCGTTCCCATGCAAAACCACCGGCGATATTGACCACTGCGTCAATCTGGCCGAAATATTCCCAGGCCTGATTCACCACTTCCTGAGCATGCTCGGGCAGGGTCAGGTCTACATTGCCAATCGACACCGCATCCGTTTCGCCGTCCCAATCTGGTTGATTCAGATCGATCAACAACAGGCGATATCCCAAACCACCCAAATGCACGGCCACCGCCTGCCCCAGATTGCCCGCTGCACCGGTGATGATCGCCACTGGACTGCTGTTCATAAGAAATATCTCCTGCCATGAAGTTGAATTTTTGACTATTCTGACATGAGCCCACCTGTTTCATGCCCCCGCCCGCTTTGAATACCCCCTTTAAGGGCAACGCATTGGTGCAATGTTGAACAGGTACCAAGCTGCCGTTCACAAGACATACCCGCAAATTGTTGGAGCATGTCATGTGGAACGGTCTGTTTTTTGGTTTGGTCAGTCTCTTCACCCCCCAGGCCAGTCTGCCCGACACGGCGGCCATGGAGGCCGAAATCCACCAGTTCGCCCAAGTGTATTCCATCGACACCGGCCGGATCCATGTACGCAAAAGCACCATGAACAATCCGTCACCGTTTCTGACGAACAGCGGAGTCAAAGCCTGTGTGTTGCATGTGAACCAGCATGCCGATGCAAAGCGCGTGTGGTCGCATTTTCTCGACACTGGCCACGAGGGTTCAGAATCCGCATTCCTTGCATTCACTTCTGCCCACGAACTGACCCACTGCCTGATGTCGGAAAAGGGAAAACGCGTTGCCGCCAGGCAGGCGCTGCAGCAGCATTTGGGTGTTCAATTCAAGAACAATATGCATTTCGAAGAGACACTGGCCGATTTGGTCGGCTTGGCCTATGTTCAAAAAGTGGCCCCTGAGTATTACGACGTGGTCTTCAAACGCGTGAAATCCATTCGAACCGACTTCTCCAACCGTGACCCTGAACACGACAGCTCTCAGGCACTACAGGCCCACACCATTGCTTTTGCCGCCCAGCTGTTTGCAAAACCACAGAATGTTCGACTTGCCGACGCCAGCGTGCGCTAAAAATCTCCTGTGAATTGTGTTTTGCAAGGGCACGACCCAAAAAAGCGTGCTTAAATTCAAACGACCGTTTGAATAAACTTTGCACGCACAATTTACAGGTGAATCTCTTGAACAGCTTTCAGTCCGTTTTCCGCCCAAATCTATTTGCAGGCCAAACCGTGCTGGTCACTGGCGGCGGCTCGGGCATTGGTCGCTGCACCGCACATGAACTGGCCAGCCTGGGTGCCGACCTTGCACTGGTCGGTCGCAAAATGGAAAAACTCGAAACCGTCAAAGCGGAGATCGAGCAAACCTGTTCCGTCAAAATTTCACTGCACAGCTGCGACATTCGCGAAGAAGACCGAGTCAGGGAAACCGTGGCCGATGTGCTGGCCGCACACGGCAAAATCAACCACCTCATTAACAATGCGGGTGGCCAGTTTCCTTCCCCTTTGAACATGATCAGCGGCAAAGGCTTCGAGACCGTGGTGCGCAACAACCTCACCGGCGGCTTTCTGATGGCCCGTGAAGTATTCAACCAATACATGATGTTGCATTTGGGCGAGGCAGACATGTCCATTACCAACATCATCGCCGACATGTGGAATGGCATGCCGGGCATGGGCCACTCCGGCGCCGCACGCGCGGGCATGCTGAACTTTTCGGAAACGGCATCCAATGAATGGGCACCCGTGCGAGTGAACGCGGTAGCTCCCGGCTTCATCGCATCAAGCGGCATGGACACTTACCCCGAACCCATGAAGCAAACCATCATGCAACTGGACAAAACCATACCCCTGCAACGACTGGGTTTGGAAGCAGAGGTGTCTGGTGCTCTGGTATTCCTGTGCAGCCCTGCTGCCTCATTCATTTCAGGATCCTGTATTCGAATCTACGGTGCAGCGCCCAATGCGCGCCGCATCTGGCAAGTCGGCACAGGCAAAGCCAATCCGGCGTTTAACAGCTTTCATCTGGGCGGCGTACCGGAAGTCATTCAACGCCGCGATGCTGCACGTGCGGCTGCAAAAAGTAAATAAGAACTCAAGCAGGCACGCGGCTTGACTTGATCAAGCCTCGCGTTCAAAATCAAACAAACGTTTGATTTTTTAACCGACATTTAAAGCCCACACAATGCCTATTCTAGAAAGCGCTGTAGCCGCCACTTCCAGTGAATTTGAACTGAACAAAGCCAATATGGAAGCGGCCCTGAATGAGCTAAGGGCACTGGAAAAGCGCACACGCGACGCATCGGCCAAAGCAGCACCTTCATTTGCCAAGCGCGGCCAACTTTTGCCCCGCGACCGTGTAGCCCTGCTCCTCGATGCAGGCTCCCCCTTCCTTGAACTCAGCACGCTGGCTGGTTACATGCAAGACGGGCAGAAGGCTGACAAAAGCATTCCGGGCGGCGGCATTATTGCCGGTTTGGGTTATGTATCAAACACCTTGTGCATGGTGGTGGCCAGCGACTCCGGCATTGAAGCCGGAGCACTCCAAGCCATGGGCATCGAGAAAATGCAACGCGCGCAAGACATCGCGCTTGAAAACAAACTGCCCTTCATCAATCTGGGCGAATCAGCGGGCGCAAACCTTCTGAAGTACAAAGTCGAACACTTCATACTGGGCGGTGGCAACTTCTACCGCCTTGCCAAGCTTAGCGCTGCTGGTTTGCCCGTGGTCAATGTGCTCCACGGCTCATCCACCGCAGGCGGGGCTTATATTCCAGGTTTGAGCGACGTGGTGATCATGGTTCGCGAACGGGCCCGCGCGTTTCTCGCCGGTCCACCCTTGTTGAAAGCCGCCACGGGTGAAATTGCAACCGATGAAGAACTGGGTGGTGCCGACATGCACTGCTCAATTTCCGGGCTGGGCGATTACATCGCCGATGATGACCGGCATGCCATTGCACTGGCCCGTGAAGTGATGGCTAAAATCGACTGGAACAACAGCAACCGCAGTGTGTTGCCTGCGATGAACGAAAACGCGCCTGCACCTCGCTACCCCTCGGAAGAATTGCTGGGGGTGATGCCTGCCGACATCAAAACCCCGGTGAACATGCGCGAGGTAATCGCCCGCATCGTCGATGACTCGGATTTCCTTGAATTCAAGGCGGGTTACGGCTCAGCCACACTGTGTGGCTATGCAAAACTGATGGGTGTCAGCATTGGCATTATCAGCAATCTGGGGCCGATCGACACAGCGGGTGCAACCAAGGCCACCCACTTCATACAAAGCTGCTGCCAGACCAAAACACCGATCATCTATCTGCAAAACACGACCGGCTACATGGTCGGCAAAGAGGCCGAGCAGGGCGGCATCATCAAGCACGGCTCAAAAATGATACAGGCCGTCAGCAACGCCACCGTCCCGCAAATCACAGTGTTGTGCGGTGCCAGCTTTGGCGCTGGCAACTATGGCATGTGTGGTCGCGCATTTGGCCCCCGCTTTGTATTCGCCTGGCCCAACAGCAAAACTGCGGTGATGGGTGCCGAACAAGCTGCCGGCACTATGGCCACCGTGATGCAGGCCAGCGCAGCCCGCAAAGGCATGGAAGTGCCCGAGTTCATGCTGGAAAACATGAAGAAACAAATTGTTGACACATTCGAGTCGCAAACCAGCGCGTTCTACACCAGCGGCTTGTTGCTGGACGACGGTGTAATCGACCCGCGCGACACCCGGCAGGTTTTGGCGCTTGCGCTAACTGCCTGCCTTCAACAAGAACGTAGCGTGCAAACCATGCAGTTTGGGGTGGCGCGGCCATAACGGCTTAATTTGTCACGTTTTGCAAGTGAGGCGGTAACTTCAATGGCAGAGCTGCCCCACTGTCCATTTTGGTCCGCAGCTCCGCCTTTTCAAATTTCTCAGTCAGCTTTTGAACCGCATTTTCAGCATTAAAACTAAAGCGTTTCAATACCGCAGTATCCCCATTAAGGTTATGCAGGAGATTCTCCTTCATATAACCCAGCGTCAGTTTTGCAACCTTTTCTGTTTTTATCAAATCAATCTGGTTGTACATTTTTTGATCGTTCAGCAAATAACGAATCGATGCTTTCAGATTCGAGTAACCGCAATTGCCGTCTTTCTGGGACCGCTGGTAAATCGGCTGATGGTCAGTAGGGCCCGGCCTACAACCAACACGTTGTCCAAACTCGTGATAAAACTGCTCGATGTTCGCTCGCATCTGTCGATTTGGATCAACACGAGTTGTTGCGACTGCGCATCCATTGTGCGTTGTGGCTGCGTCGAGTGTGTACATCAACGTTTTGCACAAAAAATTATGACTAAATCCTTTTTTCTGCCCTATAGGCAAATTCCATTTGGATACTGCTGATTCAATTTTTGGTCGCTGGCCCGGCTTCAAACGCTGGCCAAACTGTTGCGGGTGCGACCCGCTTCCCGCACCCCGGTTTACCATGTGCAAATTCACGGTGTCGTCCCAGTTCTTCTCAACCACCATGTAGGTGGCATGGCCCGCACTTTTTGATACGCCACTACCGAGAGAATAAAAAGTCAGTGGTATTAGGATTTTGCCGCTAGGCGGCAGTTGCTCAACAGCTGCAAGACATTCTTTCGCGGCATTCGACACTGCCCTGGGCGTACCTGCCTGATTCACCAGCAGTTCATGTCTGCTGATCTTCGACATCAAATTCGCGCTATTCTTCAGAATGTCAGAGACGGTTCTCATCGCCGCGCGAGTGCGATCACTTGCACTTTTGCCACATCACTTCGCTCGCAATCGCTGACAATGCTGTCAAGCAACTCAATTTCATTGGCCAGAATATCGACGGAAAAGTCTTTGAAAGGCGCCAAAAACTCGGTTTTTCCTTCTGAAGGCGAGGGACGAAAATTTGGACTCGCTTTGGCTGCATCGTTACGCAGTCCGCAAAAATGCTCAATGAAACTCAGGTTCACCTTGCCACTTTCAGAGCAAATTGATCGACTCACAACGGATTTCAAGCGCTCGACCGACTCCATGCTCCTCAAGGCTTCCAATTGCTTCGTAACAGCATTCGGCGCAGTGGAATCCAGTTTTTTCAACACCATGGTTTGATCGACCGGACTGGGCTTCAGATTTTTCAATATGCCTGGAATGGCATTTTGTCTAGTCTGCACAGTTGAAGGCGCTTGCCCGAAACATGCAACCACTTTGGAAAAGTTACCGGACACCGTCGACTTCAACTGACTCGCCAGGTTCTTCACGGTCACTGCGCACTTACTCAAACCCGCTTTGGCTACAGACGCAATTTTATGCAGCCTGCCTGGGTCAACATGGCTGGCTTCAGGCTGTGCTGAACGAATCTGGTCTGGCATGGGGGTCACACTCCAAAATCAAATTGACTGTCAAGTTGAGTTAATTCATTGCATTTAAAAGTTCCGATTTTCAAAAGCTGATGCTATTATTTCGAACAAACGTTTGATTTGTTTTCAGGAGAGTTGAGTGAGACTGACCCAAGAGCACAAAGAACTGCAACGCACAATCGAGCGTTTTGTAGAAAATGAAATCAACCCACATGTGGCCACCTGGGAAAAGGAGCAAATGTTCCCTGCCCACGCGCTATTCAAGAAGATGGGTGACTTGGGTCTATTGGGCCTGACCAAACCGGAAGAGTTTGGCGGCATGGGTTTGGACTACAGCTATTCCGTCGTTGCGGCGCAGGCTTTGGGAAAAATCCATTGTGGGGGCGTACCCATGGCAATCGGCGTTCAGACCGATATGGCTACACCCGCTTTGGCGCGGTTCGGCAGCGACGAACTGCGCCGTGAATTTCTGGCACCTGCGGTAGCAGGCGACATGGTGGCCTGTATCGGCGTGTCTGAACCTGGTGCTGGGTCAGATGTTGCAGGTGTCAAAACCACCGCCAGAAAAGACGGAAGCGACTATGTCATCAACGGCAGCAAAATGTGGATTACCAACAGTCTGCAAGCCGACTGGATCTGCCTGCTGGCCAACACCAGCGAAGGCAAACCCCACCAGAACAAATCGCTGATCATCGTGCCGATGAAAACCCCTGGCATCACGATCGAAAAGAAGATTCACAAAATCGGCATGTGGGCTTCCGACACCGGCCTGATCCACTTTGACAATGTGCGCGTGCCTCAGCGCAATTTGATTGGCATGGAAGGCGCAGGCTTCATGTACCAGATGATCCAGTTTCAAGAGGAACGCCTGTGGGGCGCGGCCAACAGCATCGAAGGCATGATGCATGTGCTGAACGAAACCATCAATTACACACGCCAGCGCAACCTGTTTGGCAGCACGGTGCTGGATCAACAGGTGGTGCATTTCACCCTGGCTGAATTGAAAACAGAAATTGAAGCGCTGCGTGCTTTGGTGTGGCAAGCCACTGAAGAATACGTGGCTGGCGGCGAGGTCACGGAACTGGCCAGCATGTGCAAATTGAGGGTATCCGGAATTTCTGGTTGATAAAATGCCAAAGATGTAAAGAAGAAAATCTTTCTCAGCGGATTATCTGATTGATCCTCTTCAGCCTACTCTACT
>NZ_JAKRFB010000084.1:0-12520 GCF_022348315.1 Alteromonas sp. MmMcT2-5
ATTAAAAAATCCGATACCAGAGACTGATATCGGATTTTGAAGCCTTAAAAAGATCGGTCAACCGATCATGAAAATTTTCTTAACTGATCGGCATTAGGCAAATTGCCGGTTTTTTTGTTTCAAGCCAGCCCCTTTTATCCCGTCTAATATTTTTGTTGAAAAAATGTACATTTCGTAATACTTTGGTTATTAAATGAGCTGATCAAGGTGTCAGCTTCAAGATTAGTTCTGGTTATTATCATAACGGGTTGTTTTTAATGCCATAAAACAATTCTCAGAGGAACTATGAAAAATACACATGGAAATGGCTGCACAATCAACTCTCCTTTAGTTATCGGTGGCGTGGGAGGTAGCGGAACCCGCGTTGTAGCTGAAATAATGATGCTGGCTGGTATTCATCTTGGCTATAGCTTGAATCCAGCAAGCGATAATCTCTCTTTCACACTAATTTTCAAACGCAATAAGTGGCTTTTTAAAGTTCTAAAAAACGGACTTCCCCTAGACCGTTACATTGCGTTGCATGAAGCTCTTCTGTTAAATAAACCGCTTTCGCTAAGCGAAAAGACAACGTTATTGAAAGTGTTGTTTTCTTGGGCTCAAAGGGGGGAGACGACGCTAGGTCTTGGTAGACATTGGGCTCGACGTTTTGTAACCGAACAATTAATGGCTCAAACTAAAAAGCCAGAAGTATCTGGGCGATGGGGATGGAAGGAGCCTAACAGCCATATTCTCCTTCACCAGTTGTTCGATTACTACCCAGAGATGAAGTATGTTCACACTATACGACATGGTCTCGACATGTCTTTAAGTGAAAACCAACAACAACTACTAAATTGGGGAGCGATGTGGGGGGTTGAAACAAGGTGCTCACCAAGTGAAATAAGACAACGGTCATTGGAATATTGGTTAATCGCTAATGAAAGGGTGGTGGAATTTCAAAAGCTATATGGCCAAGACAGGGTACTTATAATCAATTACGATGAATTATGTAGTGACCCTGTTGAGCCAATAAAAAACCTTTTAGCGTTCGCGGACGTCGACGTGTCTGATGGCTGCTTCGCATCGATGGTAACGCTACCTAAAGCCCCTTCTTCATTAGGGCGTTACAAAAGTACAGATTTGAGTTCGTATGATAACGATTCGTTGAAACGTGTTCGTCAGCTCGGTTTTCAAATTTGAATTTTATTAGCTAGCAGTTATGTCTTAATTATCCTTGTCTAAAGAGAACAAGACAATTCTCTTTAGACAAGCCATTCACTACAATTCCAACCGAGTTCTTTTTCTAAACCTTTAATCCCATCAGCATAGACCGCCTGTAAATACGATCTGTCTTCTTCTGAAATCTTGGATTCATATGTTCTTGAGTGCACGTCCCTTTTCTGAACATTATCTAGGTGTGAAACGCCGATAAAATCGCATACTTTATTCAATGTTTCCTGTGGAAAGTTTTTGAGGTCTTCGTTTTTCAATACAAGTATATTTTCCCGTGGAAATAGGCTCCACAGTCTTTCCAGTTGTTCTAGATAATGTCCTCGGTCTACGTAAGAGTATCGTCTACTATCCTCCGACTTTTTATCTTTACAGCGTGCTTCTTCGCATTCTATAGCTTCTCTAAATGATAGTGGTTCCTGACCTCTATTGCGTGTCATATTCCAATGAGAATAAGCCCTATCGACAGGGTTTCTAAGCACGACGATTAACTTCATCTGGGAGTTGTATTCATGTATGCGTTCAGGAGCATTGTCCCAATACATGTAAATAGGTGTAGCTTCGCCCAAAACCTTGTGGTGCTTCTTTGGAGAAAAAAATGCGTGATAGTGCGAGTAATCGGGCAATTCTACCTTGTCAAAAAAGTGGACCTCTTTCCTCTTGGCCATGCAGATTTCATGATGTTCACTTAAATACTCTGCAAGCGCTGTAGTGCCTCCCTTCTGGGTACCGCACACTAAAAAGTTTACTTTACGTGAAAAAAACAAGCGATCCCTGATTATATAATAACTATTCTTTAACAAGCTTTTCATTACTCGATTCCGTGTAGACTTAAATTTCAAACTCACCTGAGTAGTTCATTTTCATAGGCATAAGAAGCCCGAAGTAAGTTACTAGACCAGACCAAATTTAACAAGTTTCCCTATCATTAATTGCAGGTAAAGAGTCAATGAGGTCAGCTTAATGGTTTTATAAAACGTCGTATTCACTTTTAAAGAACGTTATTTCCAATCTTCAACATCAGTAAAATAGTAGAAGTTTCAATAAACCAGCTACTATAGTGCCATTGTGTATCTATCAATTTAATTTAAACTCTCCAGACAGAAAAAACATTACGTATTTACCCAATGTAACCGTAGCGTCATAAAAATATCATTTAATGGCGACGTCCTTCTTTAAATTTATACTAAAGGTTAAGCCGTGTTCAATTACACAAGCATCAGCCGTTTGGTGATGACGCCTGTTCTCGCCAGCTTTTTAATTCTTGTACTATTAAACGGTGCCTCAATTCTAAAGTCTTTTTCGTTACTTAATTCATTCGATGAGTTAGAAAACACCCTTGTTCAGTCTGAACGAGACGTCAATACCACGCTAAGTACTTTCAAAACTCAAGTGCAAGAGTGGAAGAACGTATTGTTACGTGGCCACAAAAAAGACGACCGAGAAAAATACTGGGAGCGATTCAAGCAGAGAGAGGCCGACATCACTCGCCAGTTTGACCTGATGCTATCAAATAGTGTGATAAGTGAAAGCGTGAAGTCAGATATCAGGCAATTTCAAAAAGCCCATGCAGTCATGGCCGAGAAATACCGTGAAGGATACGACGCATTTATTAACTCAGGGTTTGATCCAAAGGTTGGAGATAGCTTTGTTCGAGGTATTGATAGAGAGCCTGCTAAGCTCCTCTCAGGTATCGCGGCGGAAATTGCAGCGGATTCAGCGAATGCGATTGCTGAACTTAAAGCCAATACGCGCACTATGCTCTGGATAATTCTACTGGCAGCAATTGCGCTTTCTGTGCTTTCTGTTGCTTATGTGATTGCTCGTTTGCGCTCTCAGGTTATTAAACCAACGAAGCAGGTTGCGGCGTGTATATCTAACTTGGCTCATAGCCGTTACGACTACGCGTTAACGTATTCCAGCGACCATGAATTGGGCATGCTGGCAGAATCTGCCAGGGCATTACAAAACAAATTAAAAGATTCGGTTGCGCAGCTTCAACAAGCGGAGACCGAAATGGAGAAGGCGTTTGGCACCCTCGGTAACGTCAGTCAATCCATTATGGAAGGCGCCAATGGACAACGGGATGCGTCGCGCTCGCTTGATAGCAGTACGGATAAACTTAAAGAGATTGTGCAAAATTTAGTGGCAATCACCGACCAAGTTGCTGTGGCGACAAATAACTCAGAAAAGAACGTGGCAAGTTGTTATGCCACGTTTGAAAGCGCCAATGCAGGCTTTAAGCAACTAGCAAAAACGGTAACCGAATCAAGTAATATCGTGTCAGAACTGCAAAGCCGCAGTACCAATATTCTAAAAGTGGTAAATGTTATTAATGAAATTGCCGATCAGACTAACCTGCTGGCTCTAAACGCAGCAATTGAAGCTGCTAGGGCAGGTGAGCATGGCCGTGGTTTTGCTGTGGTAGCCGACGAGGTTCGAGCACTTGCAGCTAAAACACAGCAGTCGACCAAGGAAATTAACGACATTTTAAGTAGTTTTGAAGCTGAAGCAAAAGGGGCCGTTGCGGCGATGTCGTCAGGCAAGCAGCTGTCAGACACAAACGCAGCAGAAGCAGCGACAGCGCTTGAAACACTCAATAACGTGGTGAGGGATATTCAAGAAACGGCGAGCGTAGTTGTGGCGCTTAACGAAGCCGCAGATGAGCAAGAGGCTGTACTTCAGCAGGTGGAAACAATTATCAGTAATGTGGTCACATCATCTGAAAAATATCATCAACTTGCTCAGCGTGATGACATGTCACGCTCAATGAAAAGTATGTCAGAAAACGTTGAAAAGGTGGTGAACAGTTTGACCCGCTAACTGTGCTTTGTCAGTATAAACACGTTAAAAGGGAGTGTTTGAACAATGTTCACGCTCCTTTTCTTTTATCTGTTATAGATGCGTGCGTCCTAAACTAGTATTGATAATAATGACAACACCACTCGTATTTCATCCTATTTATAGCCAGTTAGATCTTCCTGAGCGACACCGATTTCCCATCGAGAAGTACGTAGGTATACGCGATGAATTGTTAATTCGTGGAGTGGAAGCATCGCGTTTTGTTACTCCATCACCGGTTGAGCTTTCTTTTCTCACTGCCTATTACGATCCGGACTATGTTGATGCACTAAGTACTGGCGCATTAGATAAGAAAGCCATGCGCCGCATAGGCTTTCCTTGGTCGCAGCAGCTGATTGAGCGTACCCGTACTGCCGTTGCTGGAACCTGTTTAACAGCCAAGCTAGCTCTAGATCATGGAAAAGCATTGAATTTAACGGGCGGGTATCATCACGCGTTTGCTGATTTTGGTTCAGGTTTTTGCTTGTTCAACGATTTATATTTGGCAGCGAAAACTATGCAGCAAACCCCGTCCGTTGAAAATGTGCTTATTGTCGATCTAGATGTGCATCAAGGGGATGGCACAGCCAAACTTGCCGAAAACGACCGTGATATTTTTACCTTATCTATTCATGGTGAAAAGAACTTCCCTCACAGAAAGCAGCGTTCCGATATTGATATAGGACTCGATAAGGGCACCGAAGACGATGAGTATCTAACTACGCTAGAACAAGCGCTAACGATGGTAATGAGACAATTTCAGCCCGATGCCATCATCTATGACGCAGGCGTTGATGTGCATGTAAACGACGACCTTGGTCATTTGCATATTTCTACGCAAGGCGTGTACGAAAGAGATACGCAAGTCTTTGCGTTAGCCGAGCGTTTGGGCGTTCCGATTGCTGCGGTAATTGGTGGAGGCTACCAAAGAGATATTGCAGCGCTGGTAGATGTGCATATTCAGCTTTATCGCGCGGCAGGCGTGATTGATTAGCAAACAGTGATGTCTAAAATGAAAAGAGCACGCCATACAAAAGCGGTTTGGCGCGCCCATCCTGAGTCTACATGGTAATTTATTATAAAAAGTGCAGCTGAAAACCGATACCAATACGTTCTTGTGAGCGGTTATAGTCGATAAGCGAATCGCCATAGCCATTGAAGTATTGAAGCAAGACTTCGTAGCGGTCAGAGATAGGGTAGGTGAAGTCTAACTGGATGCTGCCTCGGTTCTCATCTACGTCGAGGTTATTTCGTAAAAGCGCCAGTACTTTAAACGCGCCAATTTTTCTTCCATAACCAAGTTCCATTCTACCGTAATAGTCTTGTATATCAGGGTTATCGTCGCCGGTAGGATCAAGCGGGTCTGTTTTCTCGTCTTCAGGAATACGGTACCACGTCTTTAGGTAGTAGATATCGTCATCGTCGCTAAAGACAATAGAGGCAAATATACGGTTCCAGCTTCGAGAGCGCAGCCCGCTTTGACCGTTAGACATATGATTGAAACCAACTTGAAAGGTATTAAATTTGTAGCCAAGTACGGAATAATCGGCTGTTTCTTGCCAAAAGACTTCTGGTTCGTAATTGGTCTCGCGAAACGGCTTCGACGCTTCACTGTTATAAAGCTGCCAGAAAGAGGTTAGCGTAAAGCCAAAGTAAACGCCGTCGAATCCTGTATCTTCCAAATAAAGCGGCAGCTTTGCGCTTACCTGAAATTTGGCTTCTTTATTGTCTATGTTCTCGTTTGTGAGTTCTTCACTGGCTACAGAGCTTGGGTTGGAAACGTAAGTAATTGGAAGTAGATAGTTTTGTCTATGCTGAGTGATAGCAAACACATTATCCAGTGCTTCTTTATCGCCTTCTAATCGGTTATCCAGTGCACTTTCCGTGATGGTGTCACGTTTGATGATATCGATAACTTCAATACCGCTTTCTTCCTGAGACGATTGATTTTCTTCATTTTCAACAGTGCGCTCTTGTTCACTATTTTCTGAAGATGATGCTTGTTCGCTTACCACTTCTTGTGATTGTTGAGCGCACACAGGCGTGCAAGCAGCAAATGCTGCCAAAAATACAAAAGGCTTTAACACAGACACCTTTAATTCTCCGTAACGTGGGGTTGTTGTTATGCTTAACTGAAGTCCAGTGCTTGGCCTTCTGAAGATGCAAATACTTGTAGATTAGACTCTGCCACTGTGACGTATACATTACAATGGTTTACAACATCATCTATATCGTCATCAGTCCGTTCTGGATCATGACTATATAAAGCTAATTTTTTTGCGTTACATGCCATTGCTAGTTTCACCGCTTCTTCCGCGACCGAATGACCCCATCCGTTCTTAGCTGGCATGTCAGACAACATATACTGTGCATCGTGTATTAGCAGATCGGCATTTTGTGCAAATTTTGCGAAATCGATAAAGTCTGTTTCTTTTTTGTAGGGGGGGTAAAGCTCATTATCTGTTATGTAAGCCACCTTTGCGTCATCGGCTTCAATACAATAAGCACTGCCACGACCGGGGTGGTTCATGGCTAAGCGAGTTATGGTTGCGCTTCCTACTGAAAATCGGCTTGTAGACTTGGGAATATCGACAATAGAAATGTTAGCTTTCAGCGCACTTCGGGGGACTGGAAATAACGACCCTTCCATTTGCTTTAAAATTTGATCAGGTTCATCAAGGAGGGTTTGACCCGGGTATATGTTGATTTCGCGTGAAGCCTGATAGATAGGCGCAAAAAAAGGGAAGCCTTGAATATGATCCCAATGGTTGTGGCTCAACAGCAGATAAATGGGTGTATTTTTTTGAATAAGGCGCTCGCCGAGCACGCGAATCCCTGTGCCTGAGTCGAGGATGATATCGGTTCCATCCTCAAGCTCAATGTGAACGCATGCAGTATTACCACCATAGCGGACGTAAGCTGCTCCCGGGGTAGGGATTGACCCTCTTACGCCATAAAATGTTAACCGCATACGCCCTCTTTTCTAATCTAATCGGCGAGATCAGGCGCTAGAGTGCGGCTACAAAGTCCTTTGCTGCGCTAATATCTAACAACTGCTTTTCACCAGTACGTCTATTCTTATACTCAACCTGTTGATTATCTAGGTTTCTTTCACCAATAACAATGCTGTGAGGTATGCCAATTAATTCCATATCATTGAACATGACACCCGGACGCTCTTTTCTGTCGTCAAACAACACTTCTACGCCAAGGGCAACAAGCTCTTCATAAAGCGCTTCGGCTGCTTCTTTAATACGATGAGACTTATGCATATTCATTGGTATTAATGCAATTTTAAACGGTGCAATAGGATCTGGCCACTTTATGCCAAATTTATCGTGGTTTTGCTCGATAGCTGCCGCAACAATTCGAGATACGCCTATACCGTAACAACCCATAGTTAAGGTTTGGTGCTTACCTGATTCGCTTAGTACGCCGCAGTTCATGGCCTCTGAATACTTGCTGCCAAGCTGGAAGATATGACCCACTTCGATGCCGCGTTTAATATCTAGCGTGCCTTTCCCGTCAGGAGATGCATCGCCTGCTACAACGTTGCGAATATCAACGCCAGTAATATCTTCAGACCAGTTTACGTTAATATTTACCTTACCGCCTGCGCCTGCGCCTGTAGTGAAGTCAGCAAGGGCAGCTGCACTGGCGTCAATAAAAGCGGGTACAGGCAGGTTGGTTGCATCAGCAAACAATGGTGACACGCCAAGAATATCTTTTGCTTGTTCAAATGATGCTTCAACAAGCGGGCTTGCAACGCCGTCTAACTTCTCTGCTTTTACATCATTAAGCTCATGATCAGCACGAAGTACAAGGGCTACCCATTTATCAGAAACTACTTCTTCGCCTTTACTGTCTACTTCATTAGCGGCTTTCACTACTACGACTTTAACCGCGTTTGTCACTTCGGCTTCTACGCTTTTTAAGATGGCATTGAAATCTTTGCCTTTGGCATCTTTAGTCTCAACAGTAGCGCCCGATGCGACAGCTTTTTCAGGCGCAACAGCTTCAGCCATTTCAACATTGGCTGCGTAATCACTGTCGCTTGAGAAAGCGATATCGTCTTCACCTGATGCGGCAAGTACGTGGAATTCGTGAGAGTGATTACCACCAATAGAGCCAGAGTCGGCAATGACTGCTCTGAAGTCTAAGCCCATACGCGAGAATATATTGCAGTAAGCGTCGTACATTTTTTGATACGTTTCTTCTAAACAGCTGTCTTCTAAGTGGAAGCTGTACGCATCTTTCATGGTAAATTCACGACCACGCATAATGCCGAAACGGGGGCGCACTTCGTCGCGGAATTTAGTCTGAATTTGGTATAGATTAAGCGGAAGCTGCTTGTAGCTGCTAATTTCATTACGCACAAGCGCGGTAATAACTTCTTCGTGCGTTGGACCTAATACGAAATCACGCTGGTGGCGGTCTTTAATACGAAGTAACTCTGGGCCGTACTCTTCCCATCGTCCAGATTCTTCCCACAAATCTGCGGGCTGAACAACGGGCATTAGCACTTCAATCGCGCCTGCTTTGTTCATTTCTTCACGAACAATATTGGCTACTTTATTAAGTACACGAAGACCAGATGGCAACCATGTGTATAGACCCGAGGCAAGCTTTCTGATCATACCAGCTCTTAGCATAAGCTGGTGGCTGATAACCTCTGCATCTGCAGGTGTTTCTTTCTGCGTGGCAAGCAAATATTGACTAGTGCGCATGTAAAGCAGGTATCCTGTTATAAATGTATTTATGACGGTTAGTGTGATGCTCTTTCGCAAACGGCAATTCGCAAAACAAAACATTGCGAAATGCTTGAACCGAGATAAGGTGTCACACGTTTGGGCGTATTCTAATTAACTGTGAGCTATTTCGCCACAGACTGTTAACACTAATAGTGTAATTATCCTAAATGAACCAGTTCGGTCACCTTAACGGCGGCATCTCTTATTTCAAACCCTACATCAATATCGTATAGCGTCACGCGGTAGGTTTTCTCATCATTTTCAATATGCTGTTTATAGGCTGGGCGAGGGTCTTGGGACAGTACCGCAGTCACCAAGGCAGAAAAACCACGGTGCTTTTTCTCTATTTCAGCAAGTGTGGGCTGGATTGTATCGGCGAATGATACGTCGCGATTGGGTATGGGGTTAATGTCATCAAGATTATCGCTGGCGCTAGGAACACTATCAGCGTACGCGATATAGGGCTTGATATCGACAAGTGGTGTGCCGTCGACTAAATCTACCCCTTCAACCACTAACTGTGTCTGTCCATTACTGCTAACCACACCTTTGTTTTTCACCACAGACATGCCAATCCCATTAGGTCGGTGGGTACTGCGACTTGCCAATACGCCCATAGTTGCATTACCACCTAGACGAGGGGCTTTTACCGTATTTTTCCAACCGCGTTCAATGTTCTGGTGAAAGATAAAAAGCAGCCACAGGTGACTGTAATTCTCTATCCCTTTAAGCAAATTGATATCGTTAAAGCCTTCTTCGAAGGTGATAATGCCTTGGGCGTTAGCCAAGTTGGGCTGTCTTGGAATAGCAAACTTTTGCTTGAAAGGCGTAGCGACGGTCGCTATCGCCTCGAGAGAAAATGAATTGTGGGTATTCACGTTTTAGCCTTAACGAAGTCAAAAATGTGTAACGTTGTCATATTACTCACATAATTTGCAGGTAAAGTGACGTTTCAAGTGAAAGCTTGAGCCAAATAAACATCCTGCTTGTTATAAGGCGCTGCTTATTTGGGTTCCCTGGAGTAATCCAATACTTTGGGCCTGCTCGCAACACGAGCTTATTCTCTTTTTAGTGCGTGTTTTTTACATTACACAAAAAAGTAAGCTTCCCGTGTTTTATCGAGCGGGCTTATCTTTTTTTAGCGTGTCTAATACGCCCTCAAAATAAGGGCACCCAAGCGTCCGTGCTTTTTCAATGTTATGGCTGAATATCTTTTCGGCATCTTCTTCTTTCTTGATGTAGCGTGTGATATCAGCTTCACGAATCAAATGCAAAAGCGGGTAGGGTGAACGATTGGTATAGTTTTCAGCATCGTCTACGTCGCTACCGTCGAATACATAATTGGGGTGGAAGCTGGCAAGTTGATAAGTGCCGCTGTATCCCCAGTCGTGCAGCATATTATCGCTGATAGCCAATACATCGAGATATTCGTTGAAATCAGCAAGGGTTGAATGCGTGAGTGCAATTAGTGTTGTAGCGGTGGTGTCATTCTCTTCTAAATGCCGCAACTCATCGTATAGCGATTGAACGACATTTCCCGCATTGCCCTCAATTACCACACACCGAATTTGGTGAGGTGTTCTTACATAGCGCGCAAAGGGACAAAAGTTATGCTTTATCACAATGTCGTCAACCCATTTAAGCGTTGCATCAATTACGTGCTGTTCCCATAAAGGAGATGTTGGTTCTGCCATAAAAGGTGTAGGTCAGTTTGAGTCTGTGTTCAACTTGAGGGGGAGTATAAAACAAAAAGGCAGAAATTTGATTTCTGCCTAACATTTAGGTTGAACTATTTGTACTTTAAGAATGATATTTTACGTAAGCTTCCAGCGTATTCTCTATCAAACTGGCTACTGTCATCGGACCAACTCCGCCTGGAACGGGGGTTATCCAGCCTGCGCGCTCTTTCGCTTTTTCGAAATCAACATCGCCAACAAGTGAACCATCATTAACGCGATTAATACCTACATCAATGACAATCGCGCCCTGCTTTACCCAGTCACCAGGAATAAAGTTCGGTTTACCTACTGCGACTACCAGTAGGTCTGCACGTTGAACGTGACTTTTAAGGTCCTGAGTAAACTTGTGACAGGTAGTAACGGTGCAGCCTGCTAAAAGCAGTTCCAGGCTCATAGGGCGCCCCACAATATTCGACGCACCTACAATGACCGCGTCCAAGCCTTTTACAGGGCGCTTGGTTGACTCTATCATGGTCATGATGCCTTTTGGCGTGCAGGGACGTAGTGCAGGAATACGCTGTGCAAGGCGGCCAATATTGTATGGATGAAATCCGTCGACATCTTTATGAGGGTGAATACGTTCAAGTACCTTTTCTGCATTTAACCCTGCAGGTAAAGGAAGCTGTACCAGAATTCCGTCTATCTCTTTATCTTCGTTTAGCTCGTCCACTAAATTTAGCAAGGTCTCTTCTGTGGTATCAGAAGGAAGGTCGAAAGAGCGAGAAACGAACCCCACTTCTTCGCACGCTTTACGTTTATTGGAAACATAAACTTGAGAAGCTGCATCACTGCCAACAAGAACAACGGCTAGGCCTGGTTGTCTTTTACCTGCTTGCGTAAGCGATTCAACATAGGAGGTTACGTGTTGGCGAACTTGTTTGGCAATTAGTTTGCCGTCAATAAGATGGGCGGTCATAGTCTTGTACGATTCTTATATGGTTGGGTGGTCAACAAGTGCCCTATATTGTTTCATAAAATAGGACTAATACTCTAGTAGTTATTACTCTGCAATTATTCGCCACAAATGTTCAACGTAAACGACTGTTAATGGAAAGCCTGATGCTTACCCTTTAAAATAAGCGCAAACCTAGGCTAAAGACAGGCAATTACACGGGTAATTGTTCAAAAAAACGTGAGAATGGATGCTTTGTGAGCGGTTGATGATTTTATTTAAAAAAGTGTTTGACGAGGTGGGGGGATGTCAGTAATATTCGCACCCCGTAACGGCACAGAGGCTAATGCTTCAAGGTCGGTACGACAGTCGGTGAGTGGCGCAGCTTGGTAGCGCACTTGTTTTGGGTACAAGGGGTCGCAGGTTCAAATCCTGTCTCACCGACCACTTTTTGCAGCGAAGATTCGCCAAGCGCCCGTAGCTCAGCTGGATAGAGCAACGGCCTTCTAAGCCGTGGGTCGCAGGTTCGAATCCTGCCGGGCGCGCCATGCGAGTCAGGTAGGTCCTGATAGCAAGGCTGAATTTTCGTATTTACACTGCTAAAATAAAGCACGTAAATCGCAAACACACCCTATGGTGGGCGTAGCTCAGTTGGTAGAGCCCCGGATTGTGATTCCGGTTGTCGTGGGTTCAAGTCCCATCGTCCACCCCACTTTTTCGCGGAAGTGGTGGAAAGCATTCCAGTCGGTGAGTGGCGCAGCTTGGTAGCGCACTTGTTTTGGGTACAAGGGGTCGCAGGTTCAAATCCTGTCTCACCGACCATTTATGCTTTCTTCGATTCAGTAAATACTTCTAGCCAAGAGTGATAAATCATCTGTGGGCTAGGGTATGAGTCGACTTTAACTACCGAGTAGCTATGTAAGATCCTGACAGCTCGGTAGGCGCTTATGTGTTTATCAATTCACACATAAGACTGAACAGGATTACTGTGGTGGGCGTAGCTCAGTTGGTAGAGCCCCGGATTGTGATTCCGGTTGTCGTGGGTTCAAGTCCCATCGTCCACCCCACTTTTTCGCGGAAGTGGTGGA
>NZ_JAKRFB010000085.1:0-12053 GCF_022348315.1 Alteromonas sp. MmMcT2-5
ATTGATCTGATCACCAAACGTCATGAATGTTCCTATCTTTTTTATCTTATTGATATCGCAATATTATTTGTGGGGATACCTCAGGGTCAGAGTACATTTTTCCACGTAAATTAAAAAAGCCAGGTTCATAACCTGGCTTTTCTTAGTTAGACAAACTGCCTTACACTGCATTTATTTATCAGACCGTCCATACCTGTCAGAAAAGCGAACAATGTCATCTTCCCCAAGATAAGCTCCAGATTGTACTTCAATTAGTTCTAGTGGAATCTTTCCTGGGTTTTCTAATGCATGAACTGCCCCAATAGGAATATAAACAGACTCATTTTCCGTTAGCATTTGCGTTTCATCGCCTATTGTCACATTAGCTGTTCCCGATACTACAACCCAGTGTTCAGCTCTATGATGATGCATTTGAACTGATAGTTTTTCGCCTGGCTTCACGGTAATACGCTTAACTTTAAAACGTCCACCATTGTCTATTGAATCGTAACTTCCCCAAGGTCTGAAAACTTCGCGGTGAAACTCAAATTCAGGGCGCTTTTCAGCTTTCAAACGGTTCACAACGGTTTTGATGTGTTCTGCGTTTTTCTTATTCGCCACCATAACAGCATCTTTGGTTTCAACTACAACCACGTCTTCCAGACCAATAACTGCAACGAGGCTGTGCTCGGCATTCACATAGCTGTTAGTGGTGCCTTCTAATAAAGTGTCGCCAGTAGTTACATTGCCATTCGCGTCCTTCTCTCCCGTCTCCCAGAGAGACGACCAACTGCCTACATCAGACCAACCTGCATCTAGTGTTACCATCGCGGCTTCGGAAGTTTTTTCCATCACTGCATAATCGATAGAATCACTTGGGCATGAAGCAAAAATGTCTTTGTCTACACGAACAAAGTCGAGATCTTTTTCGGTTTTTTCAATTGCCTTTTTACATACCGAATATATGTCAGGTGCGTGCACTTCCAGCGCCTTTAAAAACGCACTGGCTTTAAACATAAACATGCCGCTATTCCAAAAATACTCACCTGAACTTACGTATTGTGTTGCGGTAGGCATATCTGGCTTTTCAACAAATTCACTTACATCGAAGCCAATATTCAGCTTGTTTCCGGCTTTTATATAGCCGTAACCAGTATGAGGCTGAGTGGGGACAATACCGAAAGTAACTAACTTACCTTGTTCAGCTAGAGCCTGGGCTTCTTTAATTTTGGTACGAAACGTATCGCTATCTTTTATTAAGTGATCGGCGGCTAATACCAAAAGAACAGGATCACCCCCGTTTTCGCAAGCTTGAAATGCAGCAAGTGCAATAGCAGGAGCGGTATTGCGACCAACTGGCTCTAAAAGAATGTCGCTGTTATCGACACTTATTTGTCGCATTTGCTCGGCAACAAGAAAACGATGCTCTTCGTTACAGATAATAGAAGGTGGCAAAGACTCTATGCCATTGAGTCTCAGTACAGTGTCTTGAATCATCGTTTCGTCAGAAGTAAGAGACAGGAACTGTTTTGGTAAAGCGGCGCGAGACTTTGGCCATAAGCGGCTTCCGGTACCACCTGCAAGAATGACTGGCTTCATTTGAATTCCCTAGTTTTCAAATACATTTTATGCATCCAGTATACTGAGTTATGGGCGAGATAAAAATATTTCGACGTGGCTTTAATCGTTAGCCAAAAAAAAGAGCATTTAATTTTCTAGTAGTTATCTTAATTATTGCTTAACAATAGGTTATATTCAGCCAGATAAATTCGAAGTCTCATAGTAAATTACTCTAAATACAAGGACGTTCAAAATGAACAAAAGCATTATTGCTATTGCCGTTAGTTCAACTCTTCTTGCTGCCTGTGGCGGTTCCGACGACAACAACCAACTACCAGTGCTGGTCGCTGACTCCGCGGTTACACTCAATGGTGACGCAGTATCTATTGATGCACTTGCGAATGATGCCGATCCTGACGGCGATGCTTTAACTATATCGGCAGTTGGAGTGCCAGATGTTGGTGAAGCCGCTATCATCAATAATGAGATAGTGTACACACCTACAGCGTTGGCGATGGGCGAAGTCAGTTTTTCATACGATGTAACTGACGGTGAAAACACAGTAAGTTCAACGATTACAATCACGAATCAACAGTCTATTTCTATTTCGAGTATTGCAACCGATGCGCCTTTAGCGAATGCAGAGGTGAGCGCGCTCGATGCAGGTGGAAATGTAATTGCTTCCGTGCAGGCCGGCGCGGATGGTCGATTCACGCTTCCTATTACTGTAAGTGCTGCGCCCGGCGATTTAATTCTTAATGCAGTGGGCACGGAAGAACAAGCCCATGTAACGCTATCATCACGAGTCGGTGACTTCACTACGATGCGTAACCTTAGCATCGAAAATAATACCGATGAACTTAACAGCGATCTATTTCCTGCAGGCAAGATAACTCATTTAAGTACGGCTATGGATGTACTTTATTCGGAGTATAAAGAGAACGGCGGCGAGGGAAGCTTCGATACGTTTGCAAGTGAAGTGGACTTCGAAAAGGTTTTAGGATTGGCCAGCTTCATAAAAGTTCTTGCTGATAATAGCGAGTTCTCGGTTCCTGAAGGTATGAGCACCTTGTCGTTTTTTACTGGAAGCCTAGTCGATGCGCTAAGCACCATCCGAAAGTATGTTGATAGCATGGGACTGTTAAACGAAGACGGTACTTATGACGAGGCTTATGTGGAAGCAATTAATGCTGCCCGAGCAGAAACTCTCGAAGATGAATCGTTACAGCAAAATTTCGTAAATGCCGACATTGCGGGTGCGGTTTTTGCGACTTACTACCATTCAGAGCAGCAAGCTGGCAAGGGCATGACAGCGTATACGTTCAACGCGGACGGTAGCGGCGCAAAAACGTCTGCGGAAAATGCATTTAATATTTATTCAGATGAATTTAACTGGAGTGTTGTAGACGGAAACTTAGTTATTGATGAGCTTGATGAATCACTCATAGCTTATTTTGTGTTTCTTGACGAAGAAATCTATGATCGATTTGATGAAGAAACAGCTTCGGAGATTCTTAGTTATGTTCATGAATATGGCATTGAGTATTGGAAAACAGAGCGAACCACAGTGGGCGAGCGTATAGAATTGCTAACACAATCCGGCGGTCACGCACTTGCTGTGTTAACAACTACCATTGAGCTTTCCATCACACCGATGGATAACATACAAGATAAACCAACTTTTACTACCACCTACGAAACTACCAGCGACGTAAAGTACACCGACACCACAGCATCTACGTTTGCCGTAACCGAGGAAGACCTGCTTGCATCACCTTGGGTATTTGCTTATCAGGGAAGTTATACGTATGACAAAGACTACTTAAATGAAGATGAGCGTACTGAAGTTGGTATTTTAAACGACCAGTTCACATTTAAAGATGATAATACCTTTACGTCTCTTGTTTTTGGCGTGCAAGGAACATGGCAGCTAAATGATGGTGTTATAGACATTGAATTGGGAGATATGTCTTTCACAGTTACGCCTTTTAAAGTGCAGAATAATTTCGTGCTGGCGCTTTATGAGTTCGATTATGATGGCGTAGCGATTAAATACACTGGCGATATGCACGCCATAGACTATGAGTTGGCCGAAGACTTCAGCATAGAGAGCTCATTACCTAATGTTTGGATGTCTTCTTACAATGAAGCACTTTTCGTAGATGGTGTACCGTTACCTGAAGACTTATTTGCTTATTACTTTGAATCTGACGGTACAGCAGGAAGAGTCTATTCACCTAGTGAAGAGCCTTACTTTTTAGGAGATCGTGAACTTTATAACTTCCAATGGACCGCAGACGACAACGAGGTCAACATCATTGGGTTACGCGAAAATAACGCGTTTACTTTCAACAGAGAATACACTTGGAAACTACTGGGCTCAAAGCAAGAAGGTGTTGTTACAATACTTGAAATGCAGTCCAACAAAGTTGATTACGCAGATGATTTTAACGAAGACACTGTGTTTAACATTCTTCCTCGTTTAAGTTTTACATTTACAATAAACCTAGAAGAACAATATCCTGAATTTTGGGAAAATACAGATTTAGGCAATTTAAATGCGCCTGACATCTCGCTGTCGTATACTTCGGAATTAATAACGCGATAGTTCAAAAAAGTTATGGCGCTAGTTTATCAGAGCTAGCGCCAACGTATATTTATCACCAAAATACCCACAGAACCATTCTGTTAATGCGTTAATTAATTTTATCCCGTACGCAGGAAAGTGTTCATCCACCATATTAAAAACGGGTATCGACCAAAATTTTTTTACTACAAGCCATACATATCTGTTATACCTACTGTGTCCACATCGCTGTATTGCTCTTATCATCAAAGAGCTTTCACAAAAAAACTTCCCAAATCCCAAAATCCAAAATAGAATCCGCACCAATTCAACCCCTGCCATTAAGCCTCAAGCTTACGCACACCCGGCGGGGAAGAAGCATGCTTTAAAATATTGGGGTCAGAGTACATTTCTTCCTCCAGTACGATCTGTCAATTTGGTTACCAAAATCAATAATCAGAATGTTGAGTTCATGCTACCTATTACATTACACCAGCATGATCATGTATTTGTTTTAGTTTGCTTTTATTAGCGGAGTCGTTATGAATAGGCTGCGTGAGCTGTCCAGCCAAGTGATGGATGTTTACCAATCTCTTTCCCAAGAATTCAGTGCATATCAATCTAGCCAGTCACTAAACTGCGTTGAGAAATGTGGTGCATGTTGCAATAACCCCGACATTGAAGTGTCGCCATTGGAGATGCTGCCTTTAGCACTTCATCTGTTTGATACAGGACGGGCTGAACAGGAGTTTGACGAGCTAGACAACTACAGCGGCTTCGCCTGTAAACAATATCAACGCTTAAGTTTGGACGGTAAAGAAGGCTACTGCGGAATTTACGAATACCGACCTGCCATTTGCCGTATGTTCGGTGCAGCAGGTTATAAAACCAAATCTGGCGAAGCCACACTTTCGGTGTGTAAACCAATTAAGCAAGCTGTACCAGAGAAGTATGCGGCCGCGCTGATTGCTATACAGCCTCAGCATTTAGATATCTTTGAAAAGCGATTAGTGGATGATATTGCCGCAAATAGTGAGGTTCGAGTTACATCGACAAAGCCACCAATGATCGCAGAAGGCAGACAAAAACTTGCTCAATTAGATTATGAATTGGGGGAAAGACTTATGCCTATTAATGACGCACTACGTTTTGTGTTAGAAAAAATTCTAACACTGAGTTTTTATGCTCAAGATATAGACGGTGGTGTTGCTGCTTAAATTAAGTGGGGGCAGAAAATGTACTCTGACCCCACCATTAAGTGCACTACGCTAGAATTCCGCGAGCGGCTTCTACGATTGCCTCACTAATAGTGTAGTCAGCACGGCTTTTGCCAGTAATGGCATAGTATCTCTCATTTAATGTGCTTGCGTTACCAATACAGTGCACGCCATATTGCTCTTCTACGTGCTTTGAAATTGCCGATGGTGCACAGAAAACACCGAAGTCTTCGCTGCCAAAAAGTTTGAGCAAAGCAGTATCGTCAAATTCGGCTACAACTTTAGGGTACAGCTGTTCTGTCTCAAGCCAACTTGTAAGTGCTTGCCGTATTCCTGAAGTATTACCCTGAATTAGCAACGGCATTTGATTTAAACACTCTGGAAAAGTCTGTTCTTCAGTAAGCGGTGCTCTAGCAAAGAAGCTCAACGAACTTTCGCCCAAGAAAAAACTATTGGCGCTTATTTGTGTACCAGGGGCTATGCCTCTGTCTGCTAGAATGAAATCGATGGCGTTAATGGCGAGCTCTTTCAACAAACCGTCGAAGCTATCCTCTTTTATCACGTATTTAACCTGTGAAAACCTACGCATGGTGGCATGCACAAAGTCGTAAAAAAGCACTTTTGGAATACCATTAGTAATACCTATCACAAATTCTTTCGTATTCACTTCATCGCTATTGTTAAGTATTTCAGCTAGTTGATTGCCTTTATGAAATATTTCGCTGGCATACTGATAACTTACTTTACCTCGCGCGTTCAGGTATAGGCGCTTATTTATTCTATCAAAGAGAGAATAACCTAGCTGATTTTCGAAGGTGCTTAGTTGCCCGCTTACGGTTTGCGGGGTAACGTGGAGTAATTTAGCGGCTTTCGCAATGCTACCCTCACGGGCAACAAGATAGAAATAATATAAATGATGGTAGTTTAGGTGATGCATACTTTAACAAGCTACTCGACTATTAAGGTATTAGGGGCAAGAAATGTACTCTGACCCCATTTTTTTCGATGAACTATTAAGAATATAACAGATTTATTCTAACTAACTATTGCAATACACTATCTAGCGTTGTTTTTGTACGATTAAAAACGGCGCGTCACTGATTTTTAAGCTAGCGGTATATTGAAGACATAACTATGGCTAAACCAATTGATTTACGTAAAACGCGAAAGACCTTATTTTCGCTATTGAAACCAGAGGCTGGCTTTTTTTGGGTTGCTATCGCATACGGCGTAGCAATAAGTTTAATGACCCTTGCGGTACCTATAGCGGTTCAAACGCTGATTAACAGTATCGCCAATATCGGTTCAACTCGGGCAGTTATCATATTGGCCGTCATTCTATTTCTTACTTTATTTATATCTGGCGTATTTAGCGCGCTTCGTATGCGAGTGATGGAGTTCTACGAGCGTAAAGTGTACGCTCGACTCACCGCAGACTTAGGGTTAAAAACTATTCTCGCGCCCCACAGTTTTTTTGAAGGTCGACAAAACGTTAGCATTACACAGCGCTACTTCGACATAATGACTTTTCAAAAGAATATGCCGTCTTTAATGATTGATGGTTTCGCGCTTGTACTACAGATGCTGGTAGGTTTCACACTAGTATCATTCTACCACCCAGCGCTTTTCGCGTTTAATGTGGTGCTTTTACTTACCATGTATGCGGTTTGGAAAATTTGGGGGCGTGGTGCTAAGCGCACGGCTATTGAATTGTCTAACGCGAAATACGATTCTGCAAAGTGGCTACACGATATTGCAATTGCTCACGAATTCTTTAAGTCAGCTGATCATGTTGAATACGCAGGGCGCAGCACCGAAGGTTATATCAGTAACTATGTGAAAAAGCACAAAAGCCACTTTCACTACACCTTTTCGCAGGTGGTTATGTTTCTATTGATGTATGCCGTGGCGAGTGCTTCGCTACTTGGTATCGGTGGTGTTCTGGTTGTACAAGGCGAGCTTTCTATTGGTCAGCTAGTGGCTGCTGAGCTTGTGATGTCTGCTGTTTTCTTTGGGTTGTCTCGCTTTACCCAATATTTAAAACTTTACTATGAGTTATATGGCGCTGCCGAGAAGCTGGGTGGCGCTCTTGACATGCCGCAGGAAGAGCTCAATACCTCGGAACATATACCAGCTTCTTCTAAATTGGTGTTTAACGATGTTGAACTTAAACATGGTAATGATGCGTGCCACCTCAATGTTATCTTCGAACCTGGCACTAAGTATTTTGTTACTACTGATAAAAGTTGGGTGCAGAAGCAACTGCTAGGATTGCTGAAGCAATATGACCGCGTTAAATCGGGCGACATCTTGTTAGGAGAGCTTAGTCTAAACGATTACGACACCCATGAGTTACGGCAGGCCGTCACCATTCTAGATCGTTCTTTAATTATCGAAGTTTCTGTAGAGCGCTACTTAAAGTTGGCACATCCTCAGGCAACCATCGCGGATATTCGCGCTGCGCTTGAGGAAGTAGAAATGACCAAAGTGATAGATAGCTTACCAGAGGGTTTGCAGACTAAAGTATCCGTATTAGGGGCACCGCTGCAGCCATTGGAGTTTTTGTTGCTTAAACTTGCCGCCGCAATTATTGGTAAACCTAAGCTGCTCATTTTGAATCAGCACTTCGACGCAATACCGGTAGAGTTGAGGGCGCGACTTCTACGACGCTTAAGTAAATATGATTTTACCGTCATGTATTTTACCAATATGCCACTGCCAGATTGTTTCGAAGGTGTGTTGCATCTGCACGATAACGCAACCGCAATGTTAAATGAGTATTCAAATGGTGAGTCGCCGATTAGTGCTGCTAACGCAAATGAGAGCAGCACGGCTTCAAAGAACAATAAGGAGGGTGAGTAAGTGAATCACGCAGAACGTCGCTTTTTAGATAACATCACTTCATTGCCTTCATTGAAAGTGCCAAAGCTTCATCGTGTAATTACCGGAGTTATCATCTTCTTGGTGTTGGCAGCTGGGCTAATTTTGTATTTCACACCATGGATCCAAACGGCTTATGGCACCGGTATGGTCGACTCGCTCGATCCTAAAGACAGAACCCAACCGATAAATGCGTTAGTTGATGGACAAGTAAAGCAGTGGCACGTAAGGGAAGGCCAACAAATAAAGGCCGGCGAGCCAATCGTTACGTTAATCGATATTGATGCGCAGCGACTTGAGAAGCTGCGATCTCAGCTTTCAGCAGCGAACTTAAAGAATCAAGCTAATGAAACAGCAGTAAGAAATGCTGAGAACAACCTGGCGCGTCAACAGTCTCTGCAAGAGCAAGGGCTGGTATCACGTAAAGAAGTAGAACAGGCCGAGATAAAAGTGCAGGAACTGCGAGCAAAAGCTGCCGCCTCCGTTTCGGAAATTAATGAAGTAAGCATGATTTTATCTCGTCAATCGACGCAAACTAAATATGCACCCGTTGATGGTACGGTTGTTCGGTTGCTATCAGGCGGTGTGTCAACGTTCGTAAAGTCGGGTGATATTCTTGGACAGTTTATTCCAGCAGATGCGAAACGCAGCGTTCGCGTTACCGTGAGAGGGTTAGACGCACCGCTGGTTAAGCCTGGTGCAAAGGCGCGTTTGCAGTTTGATGGCTGGCCTGTTTTTCAGTTTAGTGGATGGCCGGGTAGTGCAATAGGGACCTTTGGTGGTGAAGTTGTGTATGTAGAGCCTGTTGCTAATGCTACTGGCGATTTTAACGTGTGGATTAGACCTGACGAGTCTGATATTCCTTGGCCGGCTGAAAGTTCTGCGCGTTTGGGAAGCCGGGTTAAAGCGTGGGTGCTATTAGAAGAGGTGCGTCTAGGTTACGAGATGTGGCGACAGTTGAACAACTTCCCGCCATTGCCAACGCAAGAGCCTACTACCGGTGGAGCCAAGGGGGCTGGGGCATCAATATGGTAATTCGAAGGTTTACATTAGCAATGCTTGCAACTGTTGCGGTTATTAGCACTCATGTTTCTGATGCAGCAGCGCAAAACAAAAATACTAGGCAAGCACCATCAATCGATGCACTTATCCAGAGTATGGTGAACTATCACCCCTACGTTAGGGCGATAAATGAAGGAAACTATCAAGCTGCAGCCGAGTTAGAAATAGCAAGAAGCAGTTTTGATCCGTTTATAGAGCAGAAAACCAGTAGCCGCGTTAGCGGATATTACGATGGTACTAATTTAACGCAGCGCTTTTCTAATCCGTTCGAAGACTTTAATGGCTCAGTTTATACCGAGTACCGTATATCAGACGGTGATTTCCCGGTGTACGAAGCCGATTACGAAACCTTGTCTGGCGGCGAGGCTAGCGTGGGCATTGCCATCTCCCTACTTAAAAATAGAGAACTGGATAAGCGTAGAACGGAGTTAGCCAATGCAGGGCTAGCGACTTCACAATGGCAAGCGTTAGCGACAAGTTTAATTAATGACTTTGTTTACAAAGGGGTTAGTGAATATGTTGCGTGGTACGAAAGCGCATTGCAGGTCAATGCCGTTACAGAGTTGCTAAACACCGCAACAGAACGTGAAAGAGCGTTGGTGACCCGCGTAGAGAAGGGAGATTTAGCCAATATTGTGCTGACAGAATTTAAAGCCAACATTTTGCAACAGCGCCTTTTGCTTGCCGAGCTTAAGCAAAAGCGAGACGCACATGCTCAAATGCTTTCTTTTTATTGGCGTTCACCTAAGGGAGATATGTTGATAGTAGATGAAGCGAACCCGCCTAAAGATATCAACTGGCCTTTCTGGGTTGGTAATGGTCAGCTTATGACTCTTCGCAATGCCCTTCGTAATCACCCTGAACTTGATGTGATGAAATTAGAACAGCAGGTGGTAAATAACAAGGCTGCGCTGGCTAGTAACGCGTTATTGCCGAAGTTAGATTTAAAAGCATCGGTTGCAAGAGATATAGGTTCTGGTCCGTCAAATTTAGACGGTACCGAAACAAAAGTAGGTCTGTCGTTTTCCTACCCTTTAGGAAACAGGAAGGCGAAAGCTGAACAAGCCCAATTACAGTCAAAGCAAAGAGAGCTAGAGCACAAGCTAACCTCTACTGAGCAAGCGATAACTCAGCGTTTTGAACAAGCGCTAGTTTATTGGGGGCAGGCGAAAGACATTGTTGCTCTTCAAAGTGAAAATGCGGCGCTAGCGAAAACCCTTTCTAAAGTAGAAAAAACACGTTTCGATGCAGGTGACAGTGATATGTTCGTGTTAAATGCGCGCGCACAAAATGAAATTAAGGCCCAAATAAAAGAGATAAAAGCGAAAGTGGACTTACTAAAGGCAGAACTAACCCTTTATAAAGAAGCCGCTATGTTGCACTCCCTTAACAACTGAGCTTTTTTGAAAACATCGAGTTTAATTGTGAGGTAGGCTTGGTTGCTATCGCTTGCTGCTTGTTGTTAAAAAGCAGGTAAGGGTTGAAGATACTAGTACAGCTATAAACAAAAACGGCGTATTGAGTAAATCGATACGCCGTTTTTTTAAAAATCAATTAGTAGGGGGTTAATTGCCCAGTGCACTATTAAAGTCGTCTTCGCTTAGTCCGGCAGACATAGCGTATTCTTTTAACTTATCCTGAGATACACCCGCGTGTTGCGCAGTATTTAAAATACGCATTACTTGTTCACGCTGCTGCGCAGACTCTCTCACCGCCGTTTCAACTACCGTTTCTGCTTCGTTAGGAAACACGGCCAGAAGCGCATCCACTACATACTCACCAACAAAAGGAACAGCATTCAATGCGCTTGTCATGATATCGACAATCTTATTTGGATGTTCTTGCGATAATGTCTGAACAATACTGTCTGCTGCGTCAGGTTGAGTAAGCACGGCAACGCGTACAATCTCATCTAGCTCTTCAGGTGTTGAAACCGCAGCAGCCTGCACAACAAAGTCGACATAAGTCGGCTCTGCTTTTATCGCTAACTGAACAATGTTAGGGCAGCTACTTACTTCTTTCTCAATAGCCAGCTGTACAATCTCTTCAGTAGACGCAGGTTGTGCAGAGATAGCAGCAAAAATGATCTCTCTGTATTTGTCTGGATAGGTATCTAAAGCAATATCCACAATAGACACAATCTCTTGCGGATAATGACCAGCGATTGAACTGATTGCTCGGCCAACCGACATAGTTTGGTTTACTTGACGTCTTAAGAAGGCGGTTTGAAAATGATTTGACTCGTCAGCACTTTCTACATTCGCTGACGCAGGTGGCTGAGCAACATCATTTGAGGATAATTCTTGTGCCATTGCTGTATGACTAACATGAGTTGCTAGTATTGCCGCAGACAGCAGTGTAAGAGTTCGTAACATAAACCCACCTTTATAATTATTGCGTAGTCAATTTCTGACACCACCAGTATTAATACATTTATAAAGAACACAAAGCATAGGTCATTTACGCTTATATACATTCTTATACGTATTCCTTTACGCAAGCCTTAATATCTATCGCTAATATTAAGCATTAATATAATAACAGCAGGATCAAATACTACTTTAAGAGCTACTACTTTATAGGATCTGACTTCCTATCCTATTAGTAATTAGTCCATATTGTCTACTAATTATCACATTTGAGCGAAAAATAGACGGTTAGTTCAGTTTTTTCAATTTTTTCAAAATAAGTGTTGACGTGAGCGCTCATTTCCCTAAAATGCGCATCCGCTTCGGGGGAAAAGCAAAACAGCAAGCCTCCTGAAGTAAGTCTCTACTACCTTTATAGGC
>NZ_JAKRFB010000086.1:0-11933 GCF_022348315.1 Alteromonas sp. MmMcT2-5
ATCTATTACGCCGCCAATCAGGTGGATCGATTACGGCACAAATGGGGTGGGTCCATTACGCCGCCAATGGAATGGATCCATAGCGGTGCCAATTAACAATAGAAGTATCTTCAAACTGATAGAAGCCGGCCAACGCTATTTTGCGTTGAGACTCAGCAAAATATACAAAATCCCACGTCGTTGGGAGATGGTTGAATTTTTAAGTGTGTTCACCGGATTTACTGTAAACAGAAGCTTAAATTATCAACGAATTGGAAAGCGTCGTATATTAGTAAGAAAATTTTAGCCACTGTCTCGTTGCTGACCAGGCAAATATGACTGCTCGATAAGTTTAAGTGTGACAGCCATGAGGCAGTCGTTTCAGAACATTGCATTTGGTGGACAACCCGATAAGCACAGGCTATCGAAACTCACTTGAATCTGCAATCGCAGCGCTTAGTTAAGTTTTGGAGCATGTTGTTACTTGGCGGGAGTCACAATAAAATTCGTATGGACTAAGGACCGGGGGGATCTCAATAACTCTGACAAAATAGGTAGAAGAACGTTGTACAAACCTAAAATTTATTAAGTCCGGAAAGCGTCCTTAGAATTTTTATATTAAAAGTTTCAACAGCAGTTGCGAGGCGGAAATTCTCAACATATATGTCTTGGTAACTTTGAACGAAATACGAGAACTGACAGAAAATTGTATAACGGATATAACGAAGAGAGCCCAATGATACTCTTAGCGAGCTGACACTATGAACCAGTCGCAACTTGAAATTATAGGTTCAACAAATTAGGGGGGCTGACATTTAATAACAAAATTTTTAGTCTAGGGGTTACCTTTCTTTTGCTAGGCGTAGGGCACATCTCACCTAATTAAATAAAGTGTATACTAAATGTAGAGTGTTTCAGAATCGCCAAAGCAAGAGATTCAATATCCTGAAATTTGGTCAACGATCTCAATGATATCTTTGATACTATCCGTTCGAATTGAGTTATTTGTAGAATTAAGGTGTACCCCTTTGGCAAGTTTTTCAGTAACAAGATCTTTGATAGACATTGAGGTTGTCGGAGCTTTAACTAAAAATCGGGCATTTGATTGGGCTACCATATATCTTGGCTTAAGTAGTTCTATTACTTTTAGGTCTATACTTCCGGCTGTATGAAAAAATACTACTTTGTAAAAGACTCGACTAAGATAATTAAACATCGAATAAGATGAAGAAGAGCCGAACAGCAACAGGGTCTCATCTAATAATGCGTTGTGGTTATAAGTGAACATTGTTCTACCAAAATTTGGCAGACCATTATCATATACGAGATTATTTCTATAGTTGAAATTTGTTAGAATCTCTTCTAAATACGTCTGTGGTGGAAACAGCTTATTTCCTAAATCACCTCCAACCTCTTTTTCCTTATATGAGTCTTTTGAAAACAGCTCTAGTAAGGATTTCCGGCTAATACCTAAATTTACGCAAAGCTCGATGCTAGCAAGCATTGCTCCGTGGGAGTTCCAATGCGTATCGCAAACCCTAAATGTATTTCTCGGTGAGCGTTTTAGCGTGTCTGTAAGGGATAATAAATTAAATTCAGGGGGCGATATTTTTTCAATTTGCTGTAGCGGAGTATTTTTGAGCGTTTTAATTGGGTACTTATCCCGCAGTACATACTCTTTTGAAGGCGCTACCAGAAAAACTGACAATAGGTTTTGGGTTTGCGAAATAGACTGGAAGCTTTTCATATACTCAATCCATGCTTTCTTTGTGAGTTTTGAAAGGTTCACCTTACCTCGAAATTGATCGACACTTTTGTTTGTATCATTATCTAGGAAAAGCCAGTTATCTTCGCCTTTAATTACCTCAAAAGAGCCCTTGATATGCCCTTTATATAGAGGAGTAAAAGTACTTTCTGAAATTAAAGCAATTGTAAATGTATTTGATTTAAGCTCTATAGCATGCTTAAAACCATAATGTTGCCGCTTCTCCAGCTTATCATTCTTTTGGACTATTTTATTCTCTACATCAGGCCTACATTCATTTCTTGTTAAGTTATCTACTCGGTCACCGTGCAAGATTACTAGTTCGCCATTTATACTTTTATGATTAACTAACCAGCCGCTAAACTCTAAACAACGGTTATTTAAGTTTTTATAGTCAAACCTTAAATCATTGCTAGGACGATCAAGGCACCACTGGAAACGATCGGATAGCTCATTTGACAGTGGCTCAACAGATAAGGAATATTGTGACATACAGTGTTTTCTTTAAAGTAGTTGTTACTAATTCATATTCCAGTTCTAAGAATTGCTCAAAAGATCTCAGAGGAAATAGAGTTTTATTTTGCTGGCCTGTATTCATTTACAGTAGCCAGAACGCTATTAATCATATCATTTAGAAGAGCTATATGTCGTTTAAAAGCGTGTTCAGAGCTTATAAAGTCATTCTTGTGCAACGGTAAATTTCTCAAAAGGACCATCAAATTTAATCTAGAACGTTGTATTTTTAACTTCTATTGCGCGAGATACTTTCTATCTTTTTACCGTTACTATCTAATCGTGATTTATATTAACGAGCTGACTAAGTTGAGCGAAGTTTTTCCGCATCGAGCGAGCCATTTGCGGAGTTTTTTCTAGTGGACGCCTAGCCTGGACATTAAATTTTGCTGTTGGTTAATTAATTATCCACTTCATGGCCTAAATTTTCTTCTTCGATTGGCAATCTATGTTAGAAGCAAATGATGATTACTGAAAAGTTAGTACTTTTATGGCATCATAGGAAAATAATGGAGTTAGGGTAAAAGATGGTACTAGAAGCGTTCAAACGAAAACTTGCGGGCATATACAGAAGGTCGATCATCGAACCACAACTCTTAAGTGCGCTTGAGCGAGAAAAGTTGCTAGAAAGAGACTGGTATCTTCAAGAGAATCCCGATGTAGCAGCGTCCAAAGTATCGGCAGGTTTGCATTTTATACGTTTCGGAATTCTTGAAGGAAGGCTTCCTAATCGATATTTTGATGCAAAAAATGTCGCCGAGCAAATAGAAAATTCTAGTCCAAAACTAGCCCGGTTATTGAGAGAGAATCTTGGTTCTTTCCCATCTTCATACCGTAATGTGACACTAAACGACCATTCCCTTTTTTCGATATATGAACAACTTCAATATCCGAAAGTTGACGTTGTACGAGCAATTAACCAGCGATACCTTAATGTGCATGTTTCAATAATTGTTCCAGTTTACAATGCATTTTTAGAAACAAGAGAGTGCTTAGAATCCATTTTACGAGCTGAAACACCGAACACTAGTGTTTTTGTTATAAATGACGCAAGCTCTGAAGCAGGGTTTGGAAGACTGGCAAGTGAATACGAAAGTGATAAATTCATTTTTTTAGAAAATACTCAAAACCTCGGCTTCAGTGGAACAATTAATAAGGGTATCAACTACGCACGTAACCTTCGTCCTGATGGCGATATTCTTATATTAAACTCTGATACTATTGTGAGTCGTTGGTGGCTTAAGGAATTAAAACTGGTAGCGATGAGTAACGACGAGGTTGGGACAGTTACGGCGGTATCCAATGCAGCAGGTCCTTTTAGTGTACATACATTTTCTTCACCCCCATCTTTGAGCGAAATTAACGTTGTCGCAGATGTTTTACGAGAGAATGCACCTTTGGTTAGCCCACCTTTACCTACGGGGCATGGGTTCTGTATGTATATTAAAGGTGAACTTATAGATGATATAGGTGTTTTCGACAGTCATTCGTTTCCAAAGGGATATGGTGAAGAAAATGACTTTTGTATGAGAGCGGTTAAGAAAGGGTGGAAAAACACGTTTGCAGCCAGAAGCTTTGTCTACCATAAACAAAATGCGAGCTTCAAAGAACAAAAGGCTAAGTTAATTTCCATAGGGAGAGAAAAAGTAGATTCACTTCATCCTGAGTATAGTGAGTTGCTAGACCGAACCTTTAATGCTAATGCATATAAATCTTTCACATTATATTTAGACTCCGTTATTCAAGTGAATGCAACAACGTCTCAGCCATTGCCTAAGATACTCTACGTTATTTCGACAGAAACTGGAGGGACTCCCCAAACGAATTTGGATTTAATGAAACAGGTATCAGAAAAGTACGAATGTTACTTGCTCGTCTCTAACTCTAAAACTGTGAAATTGTTTGTGCTCCAAGAAAACAACTTAAAGTTGATCCAACTACATGAGTTACATGAAAAGATCCACCCTTCTACTCATGTTAGTGCCGAGTACGATGCTGTGGTTTCAAATTGGATTGGGGTGTTAAATATTAGTTTGCTGCACATTCGCCATATTGGTTGGCATAGCTTCGGTCTTATTGAATATTCACATAACTATGGAACACCCATTGTTTTCAGTTTTCATGACTTTTATACGGTGTGCCCTACGGTAAAGCTTTTAGATGGTGACAAGCAGTATTGTGGCGGTGTGTGCAGTAAAACAAACAATCCATGTGTTCCTGAATTATGGCCAGCAAAGCAGCTTTCCAACTTGAATGATTTCGAAGTGTATTCATGGCAACGTAGATTTAGAAAGTATTTAAGCTATATCTCAAGCTTCGTTACTACAAGCGAGTCGACAAAAGAAGTACTTTCTAATGTATATCCGATGATTTCCCCTGATACTTTTCACGTTATTCCGCATGGGCGAGACTTTATTGAGTTTACTCAACTAGCTAAATACCCAGAGAAAAATAAAAAGTTTAGGCTAGTGTGCCCCGGAAATATAAATATTGCCAAGGGGTTGGCATTTATAAATGAACTCGCAGAGGTAGCCTCAGATATATTAGAGATTCATATTGTCGGAAAAGTATCTAATGAAGTGCGGCTTTCTTCAAAGCTGATTCTTCATGGAGAATACGAACGTGATCAGTTGAAAGATATTATTGCTAATATCGAACCTTCTTTCGGTGGTGTTTTCTCTATTTGGCCAGAAACTTGGTGTCATACAGTAACAGAATTACTTTCATGCGGCGTTCCTTTATTTACGTTTGGAATGGGTGCTATTGAAGAGAGAGTACGAAGCGGAAATTTCGGGTGGATATTACGGAGCAACAAGCCAATTGATCTAGCCAGTAAATTATCTGATACTTCATTTAGTATAGAGTGGGAAGATAAAGTATTTAACGTCTTGAAATGGCAAAATGGAGAAGGTTTGACTTTGACCTCTCACAATATGGCTTCCCAGTATTTAAATATCTACAAAAATTTAATTTGAATAGACTTAAGGTATTATTTTGAGAAAAGGAATTATTTTGGCTGGTGGCTCCGGCACTAGATTGCATCCGCTAACGAAAGTGGTTAGTAAACAGTTGATGCCTGTTTATGATAAACCAATGATTTTTTATCCGCTAACGACTTTGATGATGTCGGGTATTCGTGATGTTCTTATTATTACTACTCCTGAAGAACAGCAGCGCTTTATTGACCTTATAGGCGATGGCTCCGCGTTAGGAATGAACATTCAGTATGCGGTTCAGCCATCACCCGATGGCTTAGCTCAAGCATTTTTAATCGGTGAAGACTTCATTGGCAACGATAGCTGCTCTTTAGTTTTAGGTGATAATATCTACTATGGTCATGACTTGAAATTATCTTTGCAAAGTGCTTATAAGCAAGAGTACGGCGCAACTGTTTTTGGTTATCATGTTAATGACCCTGAACGTTACGGCGTTGTGGACTTTGATAATGAGTGGAATGCACTCTCAATCGAAGAAAAACCTTTGAAACCTAAATCTAATTACGCTGTTACAGGTTTATATTACTATGACAACCGTGTCGTTGACTTAGCCAAGGAAGTTAAGCCTTCGCCTCGTGGCGAGTTAGAAATTACAGATTTAAACAATCTCTATTTGCAAGACGGTTCCCTTAAAGTTGAACTGATGGGACGTGGCTCTGCATGGTTAGATACAGGAACATTAGATTCATTGCTAGATGCGGCAAATTTCGTGGCCGCTATTGAGAAACGGCAGGGCCTAAAGGTATGTTGTCCAGAAGAAGTTGCCTTTAGGATGGGCTACATAAATGCTGAACAGCTAGAAAAGCTAGCAGAGCCGCTTAGAAAAAGTGGGTATGGTGATTACCTGCTTAAAGTAATTAATGACCGCGTAAAGTAGGTTAGAGAACGGGTATAATATTTATATGCAAGCTGTTAGTACAGAAATACCAGACGTAAAGATAATCGAGTCTAAAGTATTTGGCGATGAGCGCGGCTTTTTCCTAGAAACCTTTCGCACCGACTGGTTTAAGAAAGAGTGCGCAGATGTAGATTTTGTTCAGGATAACCATTCTAAATCTAGTCAAGGTATCCTTCGCGGCCTTCATTATCAAATGGAGCAAACCCAAGGTAAATTAGTACGTGTAGTTAGCGGTGAAGTATACGATGTAGCCGTAGACATGCGTAAAGATTCACCTACATACGGTAAGTGGGTAGGGGTGACGTTATCAGCAGAGAACAAACGTCAGTTATGGGTACCTGCGGGCTTTGCTCACGGCTTTTACGTAACCAGTGATTCTGCTGAGTTCGTGTATAAGTGCACAGACTATTATCACCCGGAATCTGAAATATCAGTTAAGTACGACGACCCTACGTTGAATATCGACTGGCCATTAGTAAATGGTGAGAAGCCTTCTCTATCAGGCAAAGATGAGGTAGGCCTGGCATTTGTAGACGCACCTACGTTTTAATTGTTATCGGTTTTTTACGGACTTTTTATAGAGTACCAGCGATTAATGAATATTGTAATTATAGGTAAGTCTGGGCAATTAGCTTTTGAGCTTTCTCGTGAACTAGAAAGTAGCGAGCACCAAGTTACGTTTTTAGGGCGCAATGATATAGATATTACGATCGCCTCTAATGTTGAAGAAACACTATCGCCTTTATCGGTTGATGTTTTAATAAATGCATCCGCCTATACAGCTGTTGATAAGGCAGAAGAAGATACAGAAGCGTGTAATGCCATCAATGTACTTGCTGTCGAGAATCTAGCAAAATTCTGTAAAGCAAACGGCGCTTTTATGGTTCATGTGTCTACCGACTATGTATTTAACGGCCACAAAGGTTCGCCTTATCTCACGGATGACCCTATCGAGCCGCAAGGCGCTTACGGCAAATCGAAAGCAGAAGGCGAAAAAGCGCTGCTTCAAATAATACCTGATGCAAGTTGCCTAATTCGTACTGCTTGGGTTTACTCTTCGCATGGTAATAACTTTGTGAAGACCATGCTGCGTTTGATGGCAGATAAACCTCAGTTGGGCGTAATAGACGACCAAATTGGCACGCCTACATGGGCTAAAGGTTTGGCTGAAGCTTGTGTTTCTGCCGCTTTTAATAAAACCAGTGGCGTGTATCACTGGACTGATGAAGGCGTAGCCAGTTGGTACGATTTTGCGCTGGCTATTCAAGAGCTAGGTGTTGAGAAAGGTTTGCTAGATAAATCGATTCCAGTATTACCTATCCCGTCAAGCCAATACCCTACGCCTGCAAAACGCCCACATTACAGTGTATTAGATAAACAAACCTCACGCGAAGCGTTTGCGTCGTATAAGCCTACCCACTGGCGTAAGCAATTAGCCAGCATGCTAGACGAATTGAAAGCGTAAGCGACAAGAACAAGATTATACTTTTGGTAAAAAGAAAATGAGTAAAACAATTTTAGTAACAGGTGGCGCGGGCTTTATTGGCTCAGCAGTAGTTCGCCATCTTATAAACGACACTGACCACACTGTGGTTAACTTAGATAAGCTAACTTACGCGGGTAATTTAGAGTCATTAACTCCTGTTTCAAGCAGCGACCGTTACAGCTTTGAACAAGTTGATATTTGTGATGCTGAAGAAGTAAAGCGCGTGTTCAATACGCACAAGCCCGATATTATTATGCACCTAGCGGCCGAGTCACATGTAGACCGTTCTATCGACGGCCCAGGCGAATTTATTCAGACCAATGTAGTTGGAACATACACTTTACTTGAGCAAGCAAGAGCGTATTGGTCTGCACTAGAAGGCGATAAAAAAGCAGGCTTTAAGTTCCATCATATTTCTACCGATGAAGTATATGGTGACCTTCCTCACCCAGATGAAGTAGAGCCAGGCACAGAGCTTCCGCTCTTTACGGAAACTACCCCGTATGCTCCAAGCTCACCATATTCAGCAAGTAAAGCAAGTTCAGATCAGCTAGTGCGTTCGTGGCTTCGCACATACAAGTTACCAACGCTTGTAACTAACTGCTCAAATAATTACGGCCCGTATCACTTCCCGGAAAAGCTTATCCCGTTGGTCATTCTAAATGCCCTAGCTGGAAAGCCACTACCTGTATATGGCAAAGGTAATCAAATTCGTGACTGGTTGTATGTTGAAGACCATGCCCGAGCATTGGTAGTGGTTGCGCTTAATGGTGAAATTGGTGAAACCTACAATATTGGCGGCCACAACGAAAAGCAGAACATTGAAGTAGTGCAAACTATTTGCTCAATCTTGGACGAAGTTAAACCAAAAGAGACTAAATACGCTGATCAAATTACCTACGTACAAGACCGCCCAGGGCATGATATGCGCTATGCCATTGATGCTAGCAAAATTGAGCGTGAGCTAGGATGGAAGCCACAAGAAACTTTCGAAAGCGGTATTCGCAAAACCGTTGAATGGTATTTAGCGAATGAAGGCTGGTGGAAAGCGGTTCTTGACGGCAGTTACCAAGGCGAGCGCTTAGGTACCGGAAGCTGATACCCATACAAACTTACAAGTGTTAAACTAGAAAGCCGCTTTATATAAAGCGGCTTTCTTTATTCTTAAGGCCCTAAATAGTCAACATGAAAAAAATTGCTATGCGGTCAGTGCGTGCCGCCCTTCAACTTATTCCTAAAAACTTAAAAAACAAGCTCAAACAAAACGAACGTTTAACTGGCTTGTATGTCAGGTCGATAAGAAAGTCTGGGCTATTTTTCGATGCTCCAACGCCTAAACAAACGCAGGCGTTATACAATTATTGGCTTGAAGTAAATGAATCTGCTTTTTCAAAGTCAGCAGGCAAGATCGATGGATGGCAAGCTATAGTATTTGGCACCGATGGCCAAGGCGTAACTAAAGAAAAGCTTAAGGCGCTTGGTGTTAAAACTTGCTTTATTACGGGCGATATAGATAAAAGCACGTTAGAAGAGAATATTGCTAGACTGGATGACAAAGTTCCTACGTTATTACTTAACGGTGGTGATTCATTACAGGAAGTTGCTATTGGCCACCTATGTGATGCTTTGCAAGAAAGCGACTTAGTATATTGTGACACGGATGAACTTGATATTAATGGGGCTAAATCATCACCAAGATTCTTGCCCGATTGGAACCCTGAGCTTCAATTCTCTACCGCTTATATCAATACTGGGGTAATGATTAAAACTGCGTTGCTAAAGTCGCTACACATTACTAATCAAACAACAATTGCAGAGATAGTTGCAGAGCTTTCCCTCACTATAAAAAGTTTGGCTGTTAATCATTTGCCGCTGCCCTTGGTGCACGAATCAACAGCTAAAAAAGATGAATCAAATACGCTAGAGCACGTAAAAAAAGTAATAGAACAGTACGCAAAAGCGAAAGTCGAAGCAAACGAGCAATTTAGCGTAAACCGGGTATGCTGGCCTAATAGTAATCCCTTGGTAAGCTTGATCATTCCTACAAAAAACGGGAAAGCCTTGGTTAAAGCATGCATCGAGTCAATCCTGGAGAAAACAGCCTACCTAAATTACGAAATATTGCTGATTGATAACGGCTCTGATGAAAAGGAAAGTATTGAGTATTTTAGTTATTTAGACACATTGGAAAAAGTAAGGGTTCTTCAATACCCGGCGCCATTTAATTACTCTGCAATTAATAACTTCGGTGTTGAGCATGCAAAAGGTTCCATTCTTGGTTTAGTAAATAATGATATTGAGGTTATATCGCCTGATTGGCTAACATATATGGTTGGTCACGTTGAGCGGGAAAGCGTTGGCTGTGTTGGTGCAAAGTTGCTTTATTCCGATACGCGTATCCAGCACGCTGGTGTTGTTTTAGGCTACGGCGGTGGTGCTGGGCATGCTCACAAAAACTTTCCGCGCTTTCATAGTGGTTACTTAAAAAGGATTGTTGCTACAAACAACTACAGTGCGGTAACCGCAGCGTGCTTATTAGTTAAACGCGCGCATTTTAATGCCGTAAACGGTTTGAATGAAAAAGAGCTTTCTGTTGCCTTTAACGATGTAGATTTTTGTTTAAAGGTTAAGGGCTTAGGCGTTAATAATGTTTACTGTGCAGAAGCAGAGCTTTTCCATCATGAATCGGTTAGCAGAGGCTTGGATATTTCACCTGAAAAAGCGGCACGTTTTAATCGCGAATTAGCTTACCTTCAAACAACGTGGAGCGACTTCATAGCAAATGATCCAGCTTACAATCCGAATCTAACGCTAAAGCGTGAGAACTTTGCGATAAGAAGCGCAGTAGAATTGAAAGAGTGTCACATAAGGCATAATTGATGCATACTCCATCAAACAGAGCTTTGATACACTATTAAGAGAATTAGGCGAGTTAGTCGTAGTATTCATTATTGTTTAAAATTACTATGCAATGATAGTAATAAAGCTTTCGTAAATTATTTGTACAAAACTGGAGAAGATTTAAATGGATAGTACTATGCAGAAGCTTAAAATAGCTGTAGCAGGCACAGGCTATGTAGGGCTTTCAAATGCAGTGCTACTTGCACAACACAATGAAGTGAAAGCGGTCGACTTAGTACCTGAAAAAGTCGAGATGCTTAACAACAAAAAGTCTCCAATTGAAGACAAAGAAATAGCCGAGTATTTAACAACGAAAGAGTTGAACCTTGTAGCAACGCTTGATGCGCAAGAAGCATATAAAGATGCTGACTATGTGGTAATTGCAACACCAACAGATTACGACCCGCAAACGAACTACTTCAATACAGGTAGTGTGGAAGCGGTTATAAAGACGGTGATGGAAATTAACCCTGATGCGGTAATGATTGTAAAATCGACTGTACCAGTAGGGTTTACTAAAGACGCAAAAGCACGATTCGGTTCTGAAAATATAATTTTCTCCCCAGAGTTTTTGCGTGAAGGCAAAGCCCTTTACGACAACCTTTACCCAAGCCGCATCATCGTTGGAGAGCGAACTGAGCGAGCAGAAGTTTTCGCTAAACTGCTTCAGCAAGGCGCAATTAAAGAAGACATTGATGTATTGTTTACCGATAGCACGGAAGCCGAGGCGATTAAACTTTTCGCCAATACCTATTTAGCAATGCGTGTAGCTTACTTTAACGAATTAGACAGCTATGCAGAAAGCCATGGCTTAGATTCAAAGCAAATCATCGAAGGGGTTAGCTTAGATCCACGCATCGGAAATCATTACAACAATCCAAGCTTTGGCTACGGCGGTTACTGTTTGCCCAAGGATACGAAGCAGCTTCTAGCTAACTACAGCGATGTTCCTAACAACATGATCCAAGCAATTGTAGATGCTAACCGTACGCGTAAAGATTTTATCGCCGATTCAATTGTAAGCCGTAAGCCTAAAATTGTAGGCATTTATCGTCTTATCATGAAGTCTGGTTCTGATAACTTCCGAGCAAGTGCTATTCAAGGCATCATGAAACGTATTAAGGCTAAAGGTATTGAAGTTGTAGTCTATGAGCCGGTGCTTAAGGAAGAAGATTTCTTTAATTCACGCGTAGTAAACGACTTAGAAGAGTTTAAGAAAATTTCTGACGTAATCGTAGCAAACCGAGTTACGGGCGATATCGAAGATGTACTAGATAAAGTATACAGCCGCGACTTGTTCAACGCTGATTAACCCAAGTTTGGGGTCAGAGTCTGAGGGATCCCCACGAATTTAATTCCATGTGCCTGCGGTCCAGGCCCCGTCGACTATGGAGC
>NZ_JAKRFB010000087.1:0-11567 GCF_022348315.1 Alteromonas sp. MmMcT2-5
TAGGCTCCAAGCTGAAAGTAAACCACCTCCGCAGCCATTTATTGGTGTGGTCTACAGAGGATTATGTCTTTTTAGAGGGGAAAATCCCTAGAACCCCATGATCAACCCGATCCCCGAACTCACGCCATTACTGAAACAACTGCGCCTCTCTGGTATGACGGACTCATTAACGATGCGTAATCGTGAGGCCATTGAACATCAACTCAGTTATCCCGACTTCCTGGCTTTACTGGTGCAGGACGAAGTGGCAAGGCGTGATCAGAAAAAGTATGCCACACGTCTGCGACGTGCCGGCTTTAGGAGCAATAAAACCCTGGAAAGCTTCGATCTGAATGCTAATCCCAATTTGAACCGCGCCTATATCAATGAACTGGCTGATTGCCGGTTTATTGATGAACATGTGGCGGTGCTGCTCGCAGGCCCGTGCGGCACGGGCAAAAGCCATCTGGCACAAGCCATCGGGCATTGTGCTGTACAAAAAGGCATAGATGTACTGTTCTTCACTCAGGCAAAACTGCTTGCGAACTTGCATGCAGCCAGAGCCACGAATACCTATGAGAAACGCTTCCAGACGTTAGCTAAAGTAGACCTACTCATCATTGATGACTTCGGTTTAAAGCCTCTTAAATCCCCTCAGGATGAAGACTTCCACGACTTAATCGATGAACGATATGAACAAAAATCTACAATCATCACCAGCAACCTGGACTTCAGCGAATGGGGTCAGGCATTCCCAAATAAACTGCTTGGTGCTGCCACGCTCGATCGGCTCAGACACAATGCCTATCGATTGGTTTTAGAGGGCGAAAGCTATCGCAAATTACGTGAGAACAAAAATCAGACTGGACGAGGAGAAAAAAGCAAGAAATAATCCCCCTGTTTGAGGGCGAAAATGACGGTTTAAAGTGGATCCATTACGCCGCAAATGGGTGGATCTATTAGGGTGCCAATCGACAATAGTATCCCAATAAATCTTCCCTGGATGTCCAGTTAGGTTTAACGGGCACAATAACGGATTTACCACCGACGGCTTTTGCAAATGACTTAACTAGGTTTGTCTTACCTGAGCCAGAGTCACCCGCAAGAATAATCAAATCTTTCGTTCTAAGCAGAGTTAGATAATTCTCGATAATATGGCGGGGATAGAGAATATCATTTTCAACCAGATGAGCTTGTATGTATGACACAGCGCGTTCGTAGTCGTTGCCGAAATCATCTCTAAAACTCAGCCCGTCTATCTGAGCGCCAGTAGCATTTGATTCAAGCAAGAAATTTTCGAGGTCGTCTTCGTCAATAAACTCAAATGTTTTTAGAAACTTTGCTTTATCGGAAACATAACTCTTGAGTCGTTTTATCTTCTGGTTCATTTCGACCTCAAATGTGGCTAGTTGATCTTGTAATTTAAGCAATGCATCTTTTGAAGCATGTTTTTCGGTTTCAATTAACTCAATAGAGTCTTTAAGTTGTTGCTCTTTTTCTGCAAGCGTGCGATTGAGTGTGATTGCGCTATCACGTTTAGATTCCTCTTCGTCGCGTTGTGCTTGCAGCAGATTCAATTCGTTTTCTGTCGCAGTCTTTAATTCATCTGTAGCGAGTGCTAATTTTTCTTGGATTTTGTTCAGATGAAAGTCATAAAGAGTCTTTGTGATGTGAAGTGACTTGTCGTCGGCGTTTAATATTTCAATGGAAGTGCCGCTGGGGAGTTCTTTGAGTTCAGAACAACTCCCTAGCTTGACGTTCATTTCAAAAGGAATTCGATGCTTTTGACGCTCTTTTTTGGGGGACAAGACAAGCTGGCACCTTATAAGCCTGCTATTTCTTCTATGCCCGTATTTAGAGGCGTCTTGAGGATGAACATAGAATTCACAATTGTTACTGTGCCCCTTCAGGGGATAAGTGAGAATAGTGCCACTACCAATAGCTCTTACGTTTGTGAGATACCCTTGGCTAACATCACCAAGTGGTTTAAGTTCTCCCCAAACATTAAATTCGGTATCGTCTAATTCCCAACGTTTTTGGAGAATACTTACTAATTCCGAATCAGTAAGTGGTTCAAGCTCGAACTCTTCATAATCGCGTATTTCCATTACTACTGCGAAATGTCCTTATTAATTGAATTTTTATCTATTTAGCGCACACTAGAGCAGGTATGACTCTGCCTCAAATGACTGAAAATCGTACAGTTTTATCGTATTGCGGACAATCATGGTATACGCGATGGAATGCAGATGTAAAGCTCTGAATTTTAACTGACTGAATAAAAAGCAAGGTTTAATGAGAGTTCATTGTCAGCATGAACGATTTCACTATATTTGAGGTGGTTTAATTGAGTTGACCAGTCCAGTTAAGGATATAATTGAACTTTAGCTGGAGAAAGTAAATGGCCGGAAGAAAGCGGTATACGAAAGAATTTAAACTGGATGCTGTGAGCCTGGTGCTAGATCAAGGTCACACGCGCTCTGAAGTCGCAAAAATGTTGGATGTGAGTCAGCAAATCATTGGCCGCTGGGTCAAAGAGTTTCAACAAGATGATGACGGCCATGCGTTCAGAGGAAACGGTAAACTGACGCCAGAGCAGGCAGAAATCAGAAAGCTGAAAGCACAGGTGAAACAGCTTGAAATGGACAAACGCATCCTAAAGGAAGCATCTGTATTCTTCGCCAAAGAAATGAAGTGAAATACGCGTTTATCGCCGAGCGAAAGAATACCTATCCTGTTGATCGGTTGTGCCGGTTACTAGGCGTAAAGCGCAATGGGTTTTATAGATATATGAAAACTCAACATCAACCTACAACGGATGATGACAAGCGAAAAGAAATAGTAGAATGGATGCACAAGATTGCCAAAGCCAGTGAGCATAGTTATGGCAGTCGACGAATGCAAAAAGCACTGAATTGTTTGGGCTACCCTATTGGTAGGCGTCTTACACGCCGACTGATGAAAGAAGCAGGCGTGCAAGTTCGCTACAAGAAAAAATATAAGGTCACGACAAACAGCAACCACACGTTACCAATATTTGACAATGTGCTCGACAGACAATTTGATGTTGATGCACCCAATCTAGCTTATGTGCAGGATATTACTTATATCTGGACACAAGAAGGCTGGTTATATTTGGCCGTTGTTATTGATCTTTACTCAAGGAAAGTAGTTAGCTGGAGTATGGGTTCAAGAATGAAAGCTAAATTGGTGTGTGACGCGTTAACGATGGCGATATGGCAGCGTAATCCAAAAGCGGGATTGGTTGTCCATTCAGATCGCGGTAGCCAATACGCTAGTGCAGACTATCGACGCTTGCTTAAAGGACACCAATTTGTTGGCAGTATGAGTCGTAAAGGTGATTGTTGGGATAATAGTGTGGTTGAGAGCTTCTTCGGTAGCTTGAAGCAAGAGCTAGTGCACTGGAAACAATACCAAACTCGTTATGAAGCACAGCAAGATATGCTGCGATACATCACAACATTTTATAATCCTGAACGGTTGCATTCGTATCTAGATTACAGAAGTCCAAATCAATATGAGGCGGACATGAAGAAATTGAAAAAAGTAGCTTAACTGGGTTGGTCAATTTTGGTTGACCACGTCAATTTGAAGTAGAATAATTACTGATGTTGGTGATTATATTGGTTACCTAAAAAGGCTGCGACACTAATTTAAGTTCACTACGTATCGACATATGTTGTTTAAGTTGACGGCTCTGTGCTTGCAGCCTAGGTTAGTTTAATCAGCATCGCCAAAAGCTAAATAAGCCACTGAGTTTATATTGAGGTGTGAGCAAGTATTTAAGTTCAGAATCCAACCATTAATTTAGCGAGGCTGATAATTTTAGGACAAGAGTATGAGCAAAAAAAGTTTGATATCACAGGCCTCCACCGCATTGTGCCTCTATCAGCTAGATAATAATGAGTCTGGCAATAATGAAGCACTCTCCCCCGGGAGTATTTTCCAAATGGATATTGCCGTTTCGCATTCTATGCCGTTGCCAGTTGAGATATTAGATTCGCAGGTTTCGGTGAAAATACCTGCAGAGCTTTTTGATGTGTTAGCGCGAGATTGGTGTGAAAAACGTGAACTAATCACAAACAAGTACACGCTAGAAGATATTCTTAGCCAAAACGATTTTAAGTGGCCAATAGGCGAAAAAGTACTCATTGATGAAGTAGCTGATGACTCTGTACTAAGTGAAAAAGCCATTGAGCATGATCAGCAAACAGGGGGAGCTGAAGCTCTTCAATATCAGAGTATATTTGCTGCCATTTCTGACGACGAAAATGCGGTAAAGACTATGCAAAAAAGCAGTGATGCTCTCTTAAAATTGCGAGAAATGGGACAGCAACTTCAAAGTGAATTTCCAATATTAAGCATTATAAATAACGAAGAAGAGCACCAAAAAGCTTTAGATATCATGGAACTTTTGTTAGAGGACTACGATAGCAACCTTTTGCTTATAGATGCACTTAGCTGTGCTATCACTCGATATGAACGATGAGAGCAGTTTACGCTATACAATTTAAAACAAGTTGACAAGGCAGAGTGTTCGCAGAAAAGGGCATCTTGTAAACTTAATAAAGCCACTTACGATGATACGCTGACACATCGAACAATGTGGAGCAATAAAAGCGACGGCACCTTGAGTGACTTAGATATCACTGATGCAAGGGCATAAAAAAACTGAATTATGAGTCACTATTTTAGCGACTTTATCTGCTATTTTTGATAGAATAAACCCTGTTTCCTCAAGGCTTTAAAGGCGATTTTACTGTGACTTCTTCAACGAATTATTTAGCTGAAATTGAGCAACTTCGCACTCAATTAACAGAGAAGGAATCACAGCTTCAATCTCAGTCAAACAAATTGCGCGTGCTCTCGTCTCGAGTTGACATTCTGGAAGAAGTCGTTCGCCACCTCAAAATCACGCGCTTCATGCCAAGCTCAGAAAAACCAACGTTAACCAGTTTTTGCAGTTCGATGAAGCGGAACTGTGCACTGCCCCTGAGCTTGAACAACACGAGAAAGACCAAGATAAAAAAACGGTCAAGAGAGCAGCAAAAAGCCTCGTGGCCGCAAACCTCTGTCGTCTGGCCTACCGCGTGAGCAAATCTTCCTTTACCTAACGGATGAAGAGAAGACTGGTGCGAAAAGTACCTTCTTCGCCAAAGTAAAAGAAGAGCTTGATATCGTGCCAGCAAAAATCCGGGGGTTGGAGTACATGCAAGAAAAGGCGGTGTTCGAGAGCATCGATGGTTAATCCATGGCGGCGGCTGCGCTGCCTAAACATCCGCTGCCAGGCTCTTTAGGCAGTACTGGTCTGATATCGCATGTCCTTACCGCCAAATATGTCGATGGTCTTCCGCTGTATCGCATCGAAAAGATGCTCAACCGTTACGGGGCTACATCTCACGGGCGACGCTGGCGAACTACGTCATCAAGTCCGCCAAGGTGTTTCAACCACTGATGAATTTGCTACGAGAGTACCAAAACAGTGGCGACATCGTCGCGATGGATGAAACCCGCATTCAGGTGTTGAAAGAGCCGAATAAAGCGGTCACTTCCGACAAATACATGTGGGTGTCACTGGGTGGGCCAGAAGAGCAGAGAAGTGTTCTGTTCCACTATGACTCGTCACGCAGCGGTGAAGTACCGATAAACTTGCTTGACGGCTTTAAAGGTTACCTGCAAACCGATGGTTATGCGGGGTACAATGCTGTGTGTGAGAAATACGGACTGACTCATGTGGGTTGCATGGACCATGCTCGTCGCAAGTTCGTGGAAGCGCAAAAAGCGCAACCTAAGGGTAAAAAAACGAAAATCAGTAAAGCGGACATCGTCCTTGGCATCATAAATAAACTGTATCGTGTGGAGCGCCAACTCAATACTTTTAAAGAGCAACAGTACGCAATGACAGCGGAAGATATCGTGGCCTACCGACAAGAGCACAGTGTTCCGCTATTGAATGAGCTGAAAGCTTTCTTAGAAAACAATCTCAGCAAGATCCCTAAAAATAGCTTAACGCACACGGCGATAAAGTATACGCTGAACCAATGGTCGAGGCTTGTGGTTTACTGTGGCGACAGCAAGTTTCGTATCAGTAATATTTTGGCTGAGAATGCGATCCGTCCGTTCGTGATTGGCAGAAAAGCATGGTTGTTCGCCGATACCCCGCAAGGGGCAAATGCGAGTGCGCCTGCTATGGCTTGGTGGAAACCGCGAAACTCAATGGTCTCGAGTCATACCAATACTTACATACCCTTCTTACTCAGTTACCATACGCAGAAACCGTTGAGCAAATCGAGGCGCTGCTACCTTGGTACATCAAAAACGATTAAATCACCATCATTATCCGCTCATGACCTTTTGAGTATTGAGCTGATACAAAAAACAGGTGATATTATACCGCAATTGCACTGCCATTTCTTAAGTTAATGGAATTGACTTAATGGTGACTTGTCTCGCGAGACTTGGACGTTAGTAGAATTAGAATGAATATCAAACTAGAAAACCCTAAAGACATTTACGACAAAATCAATATTGAATTGTTAAAGCTAGTCACTAGCTTATCCTTAGAGTCATCAGATGAATCACTCAACAAAGCACAAGAGGATGCACGCGATAAAATTGTTGGTCTTCAAGTTGAGTTAAAAAACAGACTGGAAGAACTTGAGCGAAACTCGGAGTGGAATACGTTTACAATTGCATTTTATGGTGAAACAGGTGCAGGTAAATCTACACTGGTTGAAACGTTGCGCATACTTTTAAACGAGCCTACAAAGCTTGAAAAGCGTAACGCATTCCGAAAACTCAAACATTCTTATGATCAGGCTATTTGTCAATTACCAGAGATAGAAGAAAAACTATCTACATTAGATAAAGATTTAGAGCAGATAAATGAGCAACTGAATTCGCTGTCCGAGCAATATCAAAGAGAAGAAAGTCAGTTGGAGCAGGAGTTTGAAGTATCAGAAAGAATACTCTGCACTGAACTTCAAAAAGCTGAAGAAGCGGCACAAGCTCGAAAAAGCGAACTTTCAACCCTTAAGGACAAAGTTGCCGAGTTACAGCGGTCAATAGTTCAAAAAAAGGCACAAGCATCACTGTGGCAAAAAATCGTAAATGTTTTCAAAAAACTACCAGAAGAGGACGAGTTTTTAACAGCTATCTCAAGTCTTCCAAAACTTGAAGATATAAGTGCCGCTGAGGAAGCAAAGATAGCCGCTGCACAAAACAGGCTGAGTGAGACACGATCGTTACGCGAAGAAAGGCACGCTGATTTTATAAAAAAGTTTGATGTTCCTATAAAGGCTTTGGAGCGTGAGAAAGGTCTAGTTGAACAAACCAAGAGCCTAGCAAGTCAACAACTTGAATCTGCTTCGAAACAAGTTTCTGCTTTAGAACTAGAGCTGAATAGTTGTGCAGACGGTGAAATTATTGGTGATGGTCGAGCGGACTTTACTCGTAAAACGTTAAGTTACTGCTTTGATATTGAACAGTGTGAATTTAATCTACTTGACGTGCCTGGCATAGAAGGTAAGGAAGGTCTTGTAGCTACTGAAATTGAAAAAGCGGTACAAAGTGCACACGCTGTTTTTTACGTAACGAATAAAGCCGCTCGACCGCAAACTGGCGATTCAGAACGACAAGGCACATTAGAAAAAATTAAAAAGCATTTAGGTACACAGACTGAAGTGTGGTCGATTTTTAACAAAAAAATCACGAATCCTAAATTTGCGTTTAAGAATATTGAGCTCTTAACCGACGATGAGCAAGCAAGCTTAGTTGATATGGATAACAAAATGGCTGAACAGCTTGGTCTTAATTACCAAGGCTCATTTCCTTTGACCGCGCTAACTGCATTTATTGCCTCGACCGATTTTTTTGCTCCAAATTCGGATATGTTGAGAAAGCGAAATAAATTTCTTGAAGATTTCTCAGCTGGGAGTCTTTTAGAACGTTCACAGTTAAGTGCTTTCATTCAGTTATTAAAAAATGAATTGTTACTTAATGGTCAGAGTAAAATAAAGAAAGCTAATTTTAATAAGGTTAAAGGTGAGTTAGAACGTACTACTCATTATTTAGATGATATTGAAAGAGTTTATAAAGTGGTGGCGGAGAATGTTAGTGGTAATAGTGAAAGTGCGTGCCATCAATTGCAAGCTAGTTATGCAATTTTAAACTCTCAACTGTATGGCAAAGGAAATGATCTTATTAGATCTGCTGTGCAAAATACCAGAAAGAATATATATAGTGAAATCGATAAAGATGTCAAAAATGAGCAGTTTAAAAAAAGCCTTGAAAGTCAAGTTGATAAATGTATTAACGACATTCAGGTTCAATTACCTAATATAATTGAAAAGTCTGTTAAAGAGTTTGAATCTTCTGTTGTGTCAATTTTTGAACGCTTTAGTGAGTTAAGTGAAGACTTTTTATCTGTTGCAGGCCAGCTTGGAAAAAGCAAACTTGACGCTAAGTTCAATATAAAACTCAATATGGATAGCGGGCTCAAAAAAGGTGCACTTTTGGGAGCTTTAATAGGAGCTGCGTTGGCCCCATTCACAGCAGGTACAAGCTTATGGTTAACTGGAGCAGCAGCGTTTTCTGCCGTACTTGCTTTTGGAAAAGCTACATGGGGTTATTTCAATAACGATTTCAAAATGTCTGAACAGAAAAAGGCTTCTGATACGAATCTACGTAATTTAGAAAATGAACTAAAAAAAGCGCTGCAAAACAGTCTAGACGAAGGTAAAAGCGATATGCAAGCTTCAATTTACAAGCTTGAAACTGAACTTAGGGCACCAGTAAAACAGGTGATAAAAACTAAAGTGTTACTTGAACGCTCGAATCAATCACTGAAATTACTTTCGAAACAAATTGATCATATTGGAGAATGTTAATGAAAAGGACGCTGGATAGCTTTAACGAGATCAAAGCACAAGAGATTAAATTACTAGAGCGACTAAAGTTATTTCTGGAAAAGGGAATAGAAATCGGCATTGAAATAGATCCTGAATTTATAAGTAAATTACAAAGTAATTTAAAGAAGGTAGAGGGTGATAAACTAAAAGTTGCACTTATCGGTGGCTTTTCGGAAGGTAAAACATCCATTGCAGCAGCTTGGATGGAAAAGCTTGATAAGTCGACAATGAAAATAAGCCATCAAGAATCGTCCAATGAAGTCAAAGTATACGAAGTAGGTAGTGACTTTGTTTTGATAGACACTCCTGGGTTGTTTGGGTTTAAAGAGCAAGTTAATGCAGATACGAATACCTTAGAAAAATACAAAGACATCACTAAAAAGCACGTAAGTGAAGCGCATTTGGTGCTTTATGTAATGAATTCATCCAATCCCATTAAAGAAAGCCACAAAGAAGATTTACAATGGTTGTTCCGCACGCTAAATCTATTGCCTCGAACTATCTTCGTGCTGAGCCGGTTTGATGAAGTTGCTGACGTTGAGGACGAGGTTGACTATCAGTCCAATTTAAAAATAAAGCGTGAAAATATAACTGGTCGTCTTCAGGATATGATTGAGTTAAGTCAAGAAGAATTAGAGGCATTATCCATAGTTGCTGTTGCTGCTAACCCCTTTGACCAAGGTATAGAGTATTGGTTAAGTAATATTGATGAATTTAAAGCACTTTCACATATTTCAAATTTACAAGAGGCTACCAACCATAAAATTCAAACATGTGGAGGAGTCGATGAACTAGATTATGATATGCGTTCTAGCATCATAAGTGATGTACTTTATAAGCAATTGCCAGTAGCAATTGAAACAGATGAAAAAGTATCAAAAGAAGTTGAAAGACTAAATGAATTGCAAGCTCGTCTAAAGGGCCAGTTACAAACTACTGAACATCAAATTAGCGTCTCTCGAACGAATTTAAGAGAATTTATAATAAGTTATTTTACAGACCTTATTATGCAAGTCAAAGGGTGTAGCTTGGCGACGTTTGCAGACTTTTGTGAGCGAGAAATTGGTTCAGAGGGAATTGTACTCAACCAAAAGTTGCAAAGTGAATTTGATAGGCAAATAGGGGCGATTACACTTAATGTCGAAAAAATGAACGCAAGTTTTGATGGGGAAGTAAATCATTTTAATACGACGGTGAGAGAGCTAGGTAAAAGTGGTATAAATCACGCCCTTAAAGGTAACTTCATTAACAATCAGACGGTCATTGCAACACGAGATGGTATCGTTTCTGTTGCTAAAACAATTGGCTTTGACATTGGTAAAGCTCTGAAATTCAAACCTTATGGCGCCATAAATTTAGCAAAGGGTTTAAACGGAGCATTAGCCTTTGCAAATATTGCGCTAGAAGTTTGGGATTCCTATGACCAATATAAAAAAGAACAGGAGTTCATTAAAGCTGTTGGAAAAATGGAAGAGGATTTCAATAAGCAAAGGAAAGAGTTGCTAGAGTTAGTTGGTTCTGATGAGTTTAAACAAAAGTTTTTCCCAACCTACATAGAGCTAACAAACAAGTTGCTCGAACTAAATGAGAACATTGCAGCGAGCAACGAACGTAAGAACCTCTTTGCAAATTGGCGTGAAGAAGCGCTTTTGATTGAAGGCGAATTCAAAGCTTTAGCGCAACAATACTAAAATAGACTGATAGTTTAAATTAGCTTCTCAATCTTGCAACCTCATAAAAAACAGCAAGTTGTATACTAACTAAGTACTCTTGCTGTTACCCTCTACACGCGGTTTTAGTCGGAAAACCCTCACTAGTCCCAAAACAGCTTTGAAAGTTTGTGTGATCTTCACCAGCGAAACTAAACACTTCACTAAGTAACTTTTGTCCAAGTATCTGTTACATATCACGGTACGCATAAATGTTGTCTTCCGACAACAACAAGGCTAAATAGCTTGATATTTTTTATGAAGAAAACCACAATTTCACTCAAGCTCCTTAAAGCTGGTTGAGCCTTTACGATATGGCTATCACATCGATAAAATCAATCAACTCAAAACAAGACTTAGAAAATGCACTCAAGCGTTTAGATGAGCGTTGTTCGCTCATAGCTGTCTGTCTGATGAAGTCCAAACTTATTCATCAAAATTGTAAGATCAGATATGAGCTAGTACACACTAGTGTGTTCAAGTAAAGAGACTATGGAGATTTTCATGAGTGTACATTTTATTATTGGCATAGCATTTGTTTCAGTTATTGCCGTTTTGTGTTTTGCTGTTTATATCGCTGCACGTCACGCGGATAAAAAATACAACAAGTCATAGTTTTAACCATTTCTATTCCTAGAAAGATTTTACCTTCTCTGGCGAGCGCAACACGCTATAGCTATACTCACTTAAGTAAGACTGTCCACTTCCCCTAAACGTCGGTGATGGTGATGGCGTTGTTTGTGAATAGTTAAGCATATAGATTCTTTTTAGATTACGTGGACAGGACGAAACATTCATCTGAATGTTCTCATCACATATTTAATTGAATTATCTGATATTATTTTAATCCTGCATGTTCCGGCCCATTCCGATCACCCATTTCGGTTCAATCCGATCACTGATTTCGGTCTAATCCGATCGCCTATTTCGGCGTTATCCGATCAAAAAT
>NZ_JAKRFB010000088.1:0-11012 GCF_022348315.1 Alteromonas sp. MmMcT2-5
GAGGAATTATGCCAGTATGGTGTCACTGGCATTTTCAATGATGTGGCTACCTATGTATTGCTGAGTGAAATATGTACAGCAAAGATCAACAGGCCCTAGCAGCCACCCCCAAAATATTAGCGAAAGGAATACCACAAGTGTAGAGAGCCCCATGCCTTTACCCATCAATCGAGGTTCCACCATATTTCCCATAATGGTATTAACAAGCACAAAGCCAAGCGCTGCGAAACCTGCTGAGGCAGGGCCAAGTTGAACAAAGGCTATCAATACTGCGGGCACAGCAGCGATAATTGAGCCAATGTTAGGAATAAAGTTGAGCATGAAAGCCAACACAGCCCAAAGCATGAAATGATCTACCCCCATCACATACAGCCAAACCCCAATAATCAAACCGGTCCCTAAACTAACCACAGTTTTTATCGCTAAGTAACTGTTCACAGAACGAATAAATCTGTCGATATGCTTTAGTTTCATTCCAGGATCAGCAAGGGCAATATGCAACCGGCGGGGAATACTGTCTGCTTCAAAAAGCATGAAAATGACAGTAAGAAGAATAAGAAAGAGGTTTGAAAGTACGCCGCCCATTCCGCTGATGAAATTTGTTGCTACAGACATAGCCGTTGCTGGATCAAGGTGCGAAGCGATTAACTCTCTATTGATGTGAATATTAAATTCAGCCAATTTGGACACAACCCAGGCAAACTCTGTATCAAGCTTACTTCTGTATTCTGGCAAATTTTCTCGAAACTCGGTCATAGACTGGCCAACTAAGCCAGCTAAAAGAAAACCAAAAACAACGATAAGCAGTATAACAAAAGTTATAGAGAGCCATTTAGGCACGCCAAATTTCGAAGTCCAACGTATTATTGGGCTACACGCGATCGCTATAAAAATAGAGAGAAAAAACGGTACCATGATCGTACTGGCGGCTTTAATACCAGCCATTACCACTACTAAACATGCTAGAACGATTAGAATTTTTGCTGTTGGCGAGCGTAGTTCCATTGACATTTTGTGCTACATTCCTGACTGAAACGACAACACTTTACAACGACTTATAAACAACTACAAACAAGAGACTTCAATGAACTTTAATCTTGCCACTATTAAAATTAAAAACTTAAGACTACGCACTTACATTGGCATCAATGAAGATGAAATAAAAAACAAGCAGGACGTTGTTGTTAACGTGAAAATTGATTACGACGCTGAAAAAGCGACGAACACCGATGATATGAGTGATGCGCTTAACTATAAAACGATTACAAAGGCAATCATCAAGCTTGTAGAAGACAACCGTTTTTCTCTTCTGGAAAAACTTACCGCCGATGTGCTAAGCATTGCCGCAGAACATTCTTCGGTGCGCTACGCTGAGGTAGAGGTCGATAAGCCACATGCCCTTAGATTTTCTGATTCCGTGTCCCTGACTCTATCTTGCAATAAGACGGGATAAGGTCATACCTCGAGGAGCTAATTGTGAACATTCTTTTGACCGGTGGAACAGGGCTGATAGGAAGCGAATTTATTCGTCAATATTCTCGAGAACATGAATTCACGGTGATTTCTCGCGACTTTGCAAAAGCAAAGAGCAAATTGGGGGATAACGTCAAAATCGTCGAGAACGTTTCTTCGTTAGAAAATTTTGAAAGTTTCGACGCAGTAATTAATTTAGCTGGTGAGCCTATCGCCGATAAGCGCTGGACAGACACTCAAAAGAAAATAATTTGCAATAGCCGCTGGGACATCACTTCTGAGCTAGTCTCAAAAATAAATAGTTGTGATGCACCTCCGTCTGTTTTCTTATCGGGCTCCGCGATTGGTTACTACGGCAATCAAGGAGACAAGCTTGTAACTGAAGAAACTCCTCCTCATAACGAGTTCACCCATGAACTGTGCGCTAAATGGGAGACTATTGCCCAAAGTGTAGATCAAGCTAAGACACGTGTCGTAACGCTTCGAACTGGTGTAGTTTTCACCGAAAAAGGCGGAGCGTTAGGGAAAATGGCACTACCGTTTAAATTGGGGGCCGGAGGTACACTTGGTAGTGGTAGTCAATATTTGGCCTGGATCCACTTACAAGATATGGTGCGTGCTATCTCGTTCTTGCTCGAGAATAGTGCATGTTCTGGTGCATTTAACTTAACGGCACCGGAGCCTGTCACGAACAAGATGTTCTCTAAAGCGCTCGCAAAATCACTTAACCGGCCTTGCCTGTTCAATGTCCCGGGCTTTGTTATGAAAGTAGCAATGGGCGAATCGTCGACGATGATACTTGAGGGGCAAAGAGTCATTCCTCAAAAGCTTACTACCGCCGGCTTCAGTTTTGACTTCCGTTCTATCGACGAGGCGCTAAGAGAGATATATCGCGCTTAAATGAATTACTGAAATTAGCTACGTGCCTTGTGGACAGTCACTTGAATTGCTAAGCAAGTGTGTGTCCACATTTATTGCACAACATTATCGCGAGGCACTTTGCTTAGTCACAGGCCTCAAAAACATCTATTTACTATCAAACCAGAGCACTTCTCAAACTCTTCGCGAAAACCATTCTTTCGTAATTAGCGAACTTTGCTGTGAAATGCACAGTGGACAGACACTCATTTGAATTGAGTGATTGTCCACTGCCCTTAATCTAAACGGCACTTAACCGAGTGTCTGTCCGTTTTGTATTAAAGCGCATTTTAAACTAACGCAACAATACCTAAACCATATTCCGCAGCATCTGACTGGTATTAAGTGTAAGCAAACGCCAGCATCCAAACGCACCTAATATGCCTACAACGACAGCGCCAACGCTTGGCGCTATTGCCCAGTATTCTGGGTGTAAGCTTGCTTCCATTTGGAATACAGAGGTTTGAAGTAAATAAAGGCTCAACTCATTGGCCATTGCTGCCATAAAGCCTGCTACTACACCAATGATAACAAACTCAAAAATAACACTTTTTCTTATCAACGTCCCCTTTGCACCGAGCGTCCGAAGTATGGCTATTTCTTGTCTGCGTTCATCCATACTCGCCTGTACTTGTGCAATCAACACCAGACTGCCCGCTAACAATACCAGCACCAAAATAAATTCAACGGCAACAGACACCTGATCCACAATCTCTCGCAACTGATTAATTCGAGCATCAACGTCGAACATAGTTATTGATGCAAACGGTTTAAGTAGGTTAGTTAACTCTGCCTTTCTCTCGGTAGGAAGGTAGAAACTAGTAATATAAGTTGGGCTAAATGCGGCCATTGCCTCAGGGTGAATAACGAAGAAAAAGTTAGGCTGCATAGTCTGCCAATTCACAGTACGAATACTCGTTACTTTCGTTTCGACAATCTCGCTGCCCACATTAAAAGTAAGCCGATCGCCCATTTTAATGTTCAACCTTTCTGCAACGCCTTCTTCAACGGAAACCGGGAACCATCCTTCGCTGTATTGTTTATCCTCATCGCCATGCCAGTTCCCGTCAATGACCTCGTTTTCTTTTTGAAGCGCGTTGCTCCAAGTTAGGTTTGCTTCTCTGCCTAAACCTCTTCGGCCTTCTCGATTCGGCTCATCTTCTTTAGAAACCTCGGTGTTTACCCCTTCTCCATTTACCGAAACAAATCGGCCTCGAATGACAGGATAAAACTCTTCAATTTTTACGCCATTGTCAGCGAAGTGTCTGTCCAACTCGGGTTGAATATCCGGCGTAATGTTAATTAAGAAGTAATTCGGTGTACCTTCTGGCAATTGCGAGCGCCATTGCGAAACCATATCGTTGCGCATTACCAGCACCACTAAAAGCAACATAATGGTGACGGAAAAGCTAATAAGCTGCACGCTGTTGTCCATTGCACGTCGCTTAATACGTGCCCATGCCAACTGCCACGCCCCCATTCTTCCACTGCCCAACTTGCGACCTACTGCAATTAAGATATACGTTGCACCAAGTAATCCGAGTACCAGCGCAGCGCCGGAAACGAAAAGAATAGCGCTAATTTTTAAATCGCGGCTATACATCCACATCAATAAAAATATCGCACCACCTGATGCCACGAACTGAATGCTTCTGGAACGTAAATTCGCTGATATGTCCTTTCTTAATACGCGAAGCGGGGGAACTGAAAATAGCTGCAAAAGCGGATATAAGGAAAAGAGCAATGCACACGTAGCGCCTGTAGCAACGGCGATTAAAAGCGGCCGCCAATGCCACACGTCAAGAGATACATCCACTCTGTCCGCTACAAGTGAAACCACTACTTGCTGACCGGTAAAACCTATAACGAGGCCAATAAAAATACCAAGCCCAGTGATAAATAAAATTTGGAACAAATAGACTTTTCGAATGGTGCTGCTTGTTGCCCCCAAGGTTTTCATTATTGCAACAGGGTCAAAGTGACGTTGAGCATAACGCTGAGCAGCAACAGCAATGGAAACGGCCGCTAATACTATTGCTAACAAACTCGCTAACAGAAAATAGCGCTCAGCACTTGCGACAGAACGCCCTATCGCTGACTCGTCATCTTCGACTGTACGCCACGAGTGTAAGTCGTCATTTAATTGGGGCAATAACCAGGTATTGAAGTTTTCTATGTCACCCGCATCACCGGCAAAAAAGCCCACATAACGAGCGCGACTCCCTGGCCCGGTTATCGCAGTTTTTTCCAAGTCGTTTAAGTTAATTAGCGCAATAGGGTCAGTATTAAACACGCTAAAGCCAGCATCGGGAATATCTACCAACACACGGGTGACGGTAAAAGTGCCATCACCAATATCGATGCTATCGCCAATAGAAAGCCCCAAGCTCTGAAAAAGCCGAGACTGTACCCATGCTTCGCCAGATTTTGGCAACTCTGCAGTATTGCGTTTTTCTCCAAAAGGCTGGTCAGTAATATTGACCGTCCCTTTCAGTGGATAAGCGTCATTCACGGCTCGTAAATCAACAAGCGACATCTCGTCGCCTTTAAATACCATTGAACGTGTTGCTACCTGCTTTGCCGTCGCAAGGCCCTCTTCTCGGGCTCTAGCCAACCATTCCTCGTTTATAGGGTCGTCTGAACGAAGTTGCGCATCTGCTGCAATGAAAGCCGCAGAGCGAGACTTTAGTGCGCCCTGTAAACGCTCGCTAAAAAGTGACAACGACAATACGGCTGCCACAGAAAGCACAATGGCCAGCAATATGATGGTCAGTTCACCACGTCTAGCTTCATGCTTGAAAAGCCGCCAAGCTAAATTAAAAGACGTCGACATCTAAACCGCCTCTTTCTTATTCATTGTGTTCGCGCCAGTTGTTTCAACTAATTCGCCAGCATTCATAGTGAGTTGCCTGTCACAATGTTCCGCAAGCTCGTTATCATGAGTTACGAGTACGAGAGTTGTGCCTTTTTCTCTATTCATCTCAAACAACAGCGCTTCGATTTTTTCACTATTTTTGGCGTCTAGGTTGCCGGTAGGCTCATCGGCGAAAAGTATTTTGGGAGAGGTAATAAATGCTCGCGCTATGGCAACACGCTGTTGCTCGCCCCCCGACAACTGATTAGGGAAGTGATGTGCGCGATGTTTCAATCCGACTTGCTCTAGAATATCCAAAGCTAGTGCCCTTGGGTTATCAAGCCCTGCAATTTCTGCCGGTAGCATCACGTTTTCTAAGGCTGTTAAGCTTTGAACTAACATAAAGCTTTGGAAAATGAAGCCTACTTTATTTCCTCTTAAAATTGCGCGCTCTTCTTCATTCATACTGTGAAGTGCTTCGCCATCTAAGAAAATTTCCCCTTCTGTAACTTGGTCAAGTCCAGCTAACAAGCCCAAAAGGGTTGACTTACCCGAGCCTGACGCGCCAATAATGGCAACGGACTCACCAGACTTGACTTCAAAAGAAATAGGACGAAGGATCTGCAGTGAACCTTCACTCGTATCCACTACTTTGGTTACAGCATTAGCTTTTATCATAAGAGGTCATCAATTCGTGTTTGTTAAATTTCGTTATTTGTTCGCTTTTTTACTTATTCTTTTAATACCCTTTCAAGCGCTATCAGATCAAGCCGAGCAGAGCGACACAAGCGAAAATGCGGTTTTACTTATCTTAGGTGACAGTTTATCCGCGGCTTATGGATTACAGCAACATGAGGGTTGGGTCAGTTTGTTACAAAAAATGTGGCAAGACGACAACATTCCGATTGATATTGTAAATGCTGCGGTAAGCGGAGAGACCACTGACGGTGGTTTAGCGCGATTTCCCCGTTTATTAGAGCAACACAACCCTACCCATGTATTGATTGAACTGGGCGGTAATGACGGCCTTCAGGGCCATAATATCGGTAAGATTAGGGATAATTTAGATTCGCTGGTAAGTGTTGCGAAGGAGAGTAATGCCGTAGTGTTTCTGCAAGAAATGCAGATTCCTTCTAATTATGGCAAGCGCTATACGCAGATGTTTACTCAAAACTTCAATAAAGTAGCGGAAGCTCAGGACGTTCAAAAAATTCCATTTTTCCTTGAAGAAATAGCGCTAAATAAGGACTTAATGCAAAACGATGGTATTCATCCCAATGCTGAGGCACAGCCTTTGATCGCTAATTTTATGGACAGACACTTAAGAAGTTTAATTCTTAGCGCTCAATAATTGTGCTAATCTTATCAGGTGATTTTTTAAATGCGAGGTTTGTTTATGGACGTTTCTTCTGTTAATTCGTCTCCTGTTTCCACTGTCTTAGAATCGCCACAGCGACCTACTCAACAGGTTGAGCCCCGTAATGTGCAAGAAAGTCGCGAGACTCAGCCCCAGAGCACACAGCAGACCTCAAGCGCTAACGATGGACGTGTGGGTTCTAGGGTTGACGTGTTTGTATAACTTGCCCTTTAAATTAAATTGTTAGGGACAGACACTCGTTGGTACTTTTGCTTAGTCCTCTTGCTAGTAGAGGCGGCTTTGCAATAAGGAAATTAGAAAGGACAGAAACCCGGCGAATAAGGGTGTCTGTCCTTTTTCTTTTGGGTCAAATAGACTTAACGATTGACGTCTATCCGTTATGAAATTCGAGTGTCTGTCCACGATTGCCAGTTCTGAGATTTGATCGAAAGAGCACTCATGAAAAATAACCGTCCCTAAAACTGTCCCAAAGACCACTTAAAATTGACGCCGTAAATCTCATAATGTCAATAAATAACTATGGGATACGGATATGCCTCTACCTCGTTACAAGCAAATAAATACTGATGTTACACCTTATTACCACTGCATTTCTCGCTGCGTGAGGCAATCTTACCTTTGTGGTCGCGATGCCCGCACTGGCATAAACTATGAGCATAGAAGAAAGTGGATTCAAGACAGGCTCCATAAGCTTTCTCAAGCTTTTGCCATCGACTTATGCGCCTACGCTGTTATGCACAATCACATTCATGTGGTCTTGCATATAGCAAAAGGCAGAGCTGAAGGCTGGACGATGGATGAGGTCTTGCTTCGGTGGAGGATGTTTTATAAATGCCCGCCCGTAGTGCAGCGATATTTAGAAAACTTTGATTCTGTAACGTCAGAAGAACTTGCTGAATTGAAATCATTATCTGTTTTATATCGAGAGCGACTTCAAAGCATCAGCTGGTTTATGCGTATGCTCAATGAATATATTGCTCGAAGAGCTAACAAAGAAGATGAATGTAAGGGCTATTTCTGGGAAAGAAGGTTTAGGTCACAAGCTGTACTCGATGAGAAAGCACTGGCCAGTGTAATGGCTTACGTCGATTTAAATCCCATTCGAGCAAAAATAGCGACGACGCTAAGCAACTCTCACCATACTAGTATCCAATATCGGTTGAATGCCAAACGCTCGAATAAAACGCCTAAGTTTTTGATGCCCTTTAGCGATAGTCACCACAAGAACACAGTGCCGTTGCCCTTCGCATTTACCGATTATTTGCAGCTTATCACTGATACGATGAATGCAGAGAGTAATACCAATACCTGCAAAGTCCCAAAGCTTCCCAACCGCTTGCTAAGTAAGCTTGGAATGACAAAAGAGAACTGGCAGCTAGTAACTAGTAATTTTGAAACACTTTTTACTGGGCCTGTCGGTTGCCCCGAGATGATGGAGAATTTCGCCAGATGCTGCCAAAGGGCATGTCGCCCAAACGTTGTAAATGCCCAAAGGTATCTGTCGTGAACCTCTAACACTATTGCAAAAGTACTTGGCTAAATATCGGCTTGGCGTGCAAGCACATCAACAATGTCCTGAGATTTCGTTAGGCGCCTTATGTCGTTGAACAGAACTTCAGCTTCAGGGTATTGTCTTTTCAGATAGCCGCACCATTGCTTAATTCGGTTGGGGTAATATTTGCCCTTATCACCAAAAATTTCGTAGCCAGAGTACTGAATCAGCAAAGCAGCCAGTTCAGACCATGGCATAGGTGCTACACCCTCTTTAATACTCAGCGCCAAATTAGGCATTGCCAATGCACCTCGTCCAATCATAAGGTTGGTACACTCTGATTGGCTCTGACATCGCTTAGCGTCTTCAGCGTTCCAAATTTCACCATTTGCAACAAGTGGAATATCGGTGTGTTGCTTTATCTTCGCTATCCAGTCCCAATAAGCTGGTGGTTTATATCCCTCCGTTTTGGTCCGCGCATGAACAACGAGCTCAGAAGCGCCCGCTTCAGTGATAGCTATAGCATTCTCGATAGCTAAAGATTTGTCTTCAAAACCTAGTCTGATTTTGGCTGAAACTGGGATTTCTGCAGGAACAGCGTCCCTTACAGCTTTCACAATGTCATAAAGGGTTTGGGTTTCTTTCAACAAAACCGCCCCACCCTTACTTTTATTAACTGTTTTGGCAGGGCAACCAAAATTTAGGTCAACACCAGGAGAGCCCAGCTCTATTGCTGTTTGTGCATTCTCTGCAAGCCACTGTGGATGTTGTCCTAATAATTGAACTCGGACAGGCACACCTGCCGGAGTTTTGCCGCCATTATGAAGCTCAGGACAAAGTCTATAAAACGTTTTCTTTGGTAATTTTTGATCGACCACTCTTACAAATTCAGTAACACACTGATCGAAACCACCCACGCGAGTGAGCATATCTCTCATTAAGTGGTCGACAACGCCCTCCATAGGGGCAAGCATTACTTTCATTGCAAAAATCTCAGTTTATAGAACATAAAATCGGCGCGGGAGTTTAGCAAAAAGCACTTATATCAGCCAGGCTTTGATGCTTAGTTTTTCAACTTCTGTGACTGTCTACTTAAGGTGCATTTAAGGTGGTTTTAAATTGCAGCTGTTTAAATTTAGTAAGTGTCTGTCCGCAAGACACTTTCTCTAGACACTTTACTTCATGTGGGAGTGATGCAGGCTTCTAATTCTATACGAATAGAAAAGCTTGTGTGTCTGTCCATACGTAGAAAGTTCTTGATAGAAGTTCGCACTTAGCCTATTTACGAGGCTGTAACTGGGTAGCGGCTTCCTTTTCTAAATTTTCAAGGCGAGTGAATACGGCCTTCTTTTGATTATCGGTGTATGTCCGCCAATTAATGATTTCTTCAATCGTACGTTTACACCCAATGCAAATGTCTTCTTCGGTTAATTTGCACAAGGCTACACATGGGGAAATTAAGTTCATAAAGCTTCTGTTTTATCCAGACCGTCTTTTTTACTCTGTATTCGCGAAGCTGCGATAGCTGCCATTGTAGTTTCTGATAGCTCTTTATTGGACCACAAACAGACATGACAACCAAAGCGCGATTCAAGATATGAGGAAAACTCAGTGTCTGTCCCACAGTCATACCTCACTAAATTTTGCTTTTTACCGTCGTAAATAACCGCAGAATAAGTAAACACAAAGAGCCTCCTAAAAAAGAGGCTCAAATATACATCTAGACGTCTAAACGTTCAAGCGTCTAATTTAAATAATCGAGTGCAGCGCAAATTGCGGCCACCTGAGCATCATTGCAATTCTCGGGTGTCGCATTATCGCTATCGGGATAGACTTCTGTGGTTGTGACGTACTTAGCATCTGTCATACCTCCACAAAGGTACAACGACTTCTTGTCATAGCAAATTACACCTTCACTCACCACATCTGCACCTATAATCTTTCCGTTTTCATCGGCCGGTGCGATATGCGTTACTTTTTTCACAGCCTCAATAACTGCTTTTTGAAACTCTATTTGGGGGCTTGGAGTATTAGCAACCGTATAGAAACCATCTGGAATGTTCCAGTTATCATGGGTCACCCCATCCCGCGCAGCCAGTGCTGGTCTAAACTCACTATTGTCCGTGTCTGTCGTTTCGTGCAAATCAATATGAAGCGTAAGAGATAACGCTAAATCAGATACTAATTGCATAAGCTGAGCAGACTCTGGTGCAGGAGAATCACTGTAAAACGAGCGATTCGGATCTAATGCCATTGGGTTCCATCGATTTATCGACTCGTATCCCCAGGGACTTACACATGGCACCACAACTATATTTACTTGCTCTGCGTACTGAGCCAACTTTGTTTCAATAAATTGAAGCGCTCCTTGCACACCACTAGTTTCGTAGCCGTGAACACCGCCTGTAACGAGTGCAGACGGCTTTTCAGCGTCAAAACTCTTGGGAATTACAGCATATAGTGGGTAACGCGCTGTATCATAAGGAAGTGCGCCATACTGCTTTAACTCAAAGCCTTCAGGGATAATGTTGAAGAGTTTATTAAGTACTTCTTCCTGATAACTTCTTTTCACAGTCTGCTGTGCTTTCCATTGGGCTTTTTCTTCTTCGCCCCACGGCTCACCAGGAGTTCCAATTGGATAATTCTGCATATAACACCTCTTTTGTATTTTTTATATCATAACAGTTCAACAAGCTCACGTATCTATCACACAAAAGTTTCTTAAAGGGTTGTGACATGAGTTCTTTACGCATTGAACCTCTGAAAAGTACTTGCGCGAAGGTGTTGACGCCTCTTTTGTAATACCAATTGTCTTAAAAGTTTGATCTAATAGTGGTATTCATATTCGAGTGATTTTGATATGCATACAGCCGACGACTTTAAACAATTAGCAAAGC
>NZ_JAKRFB010000089.1:0-11003 GCF_022348315.1 Alteromonas sp. MmMcT2-5
ATCACAGACAAACAGGAGCGCCAGCAGGTGATCATTGATGTACTTGGCACATTATACCAAGAGATTTATTCCTGAATTTGATGCGGAATGTCGGTTCTAGAGATTCAGCGTGCAATAGTGCAGGAGTATCATCAACAGCCGATTTATCCTTACCGCTCGGCAAGCGAGGTTGCGGGGCGTTTATGTCAAAAACCTTAAGGTTTTTAGCCGCAAGCAATACCTCGTGTTCTGATGAATAATGGTGGGTTGTGTCAGCGTTGACCGGATTCACTGCACTACAAGCAAGATTTTGCGTGAAGCGCGAGAATAACGGCGCGAGTTCAGCTTTGGCGGCTTCTGCTTGCGCCTTCTGATGGTATACCTGCCCCAACTTTTTCATTTCACTGAGTAACAATGGCACAGTCAGCAATATCCATAAGCCTTGCTGGAGCGTTATTTCCGGCCCAATACTCAATTCACCTAACAGTGAAAAACCAATAAATACTGCCGTAAGTGCAACCGCGAGTGTTGCGAAGAAGTCGAGCACGCTGTTGGACAAAAACGCTACGCTCACTACTTTCATAGTACGCGCATTCAAGTTTTCACTGGCATCTTTAAGCAGGGCTGTTTGTTTTTGATGCGCCTGATAATTTGCCAGCATCGGCAGCGCGGCTAACCTATCAGTAAATAAACTTCCCAAACGTTCAAGGGCGATAAAATGCTTTCGATGTAGGGCAGCGGCTCCCTTGCCCACAATGATCATAAAAAGCGGCACTACCGGCAATGTCAGTAATAGGCCAATCCCTATAACGGGGTTCACATAAAAGATAACGGCTAAAGCAAATAATGGGACAACAACTGCAATCAATTGCTGCACTCGATATTCAAGTGCCCAGTCAGCAAAAGCCTGTAAATGCTGCAGCCACACCGTTTGCCAATAGTAAACCGAGTGCTGTCGAATAAGCGCATGTTGACGCTCAATGAATACGTGTTGTAGGTGCTGTTCGAGCTTGTTTAACACCTGCATTCTTGCACTACTAGATAAGGCATTGAATGCGCCTTGTAGCAGCCAGCTAAGCCCCAGAGAAACGGCAAGTCCTGTGACATCACTCGCTGTTGCAGGAGACTGGTTTACTACCCAGTCATGAGCAATATGAGAAAAATAATAGAACCCAATAGTCAAAGAAAAAAGCGACAAACACTTAACCATTACTTGGGCCGTAAGAGAGGTACGTAAGCCAAGCGACTGCGCCTTATCTATCTTATTGGACCACGCGTTGAGCGTTTGCCGGTTGGGAACTTTTTCTTTGATCACTGTGGTTTTGACTCATCTTTTTCGTTACTTAGTAACGAGAGCAAATCTCGCATTTCTTTTTCATTCTTTTCGAAGTGGTGGTGGGCTGGCTGCAAGAACCCTCAGCGGCAGGGACGCTACTGATGAGCCCCCATGGACGAGTTCACGACGTGTTCTGGCGGCCAGCCTACCTCCGCTTCTACTCTTGGTCTTCGGGTCTATCCATATTTTCCGTCGACTCCAACCACATGGCGTTGATAATGCCAAAAGAGCACGCCAGCAAAACTCCTAAAATCCAAGCGAAATACCACATAGCGTTCTCCTTAATAAATGGTGTGAGACTGGTCGAGGTCTTCGTTTTTAATGCGCCCGCGCATTACGTAAAAGCTATAGGCCGTGTAGCTAAGTACAATAGGCACAAAGATACAGGCAACGATAAACATTACGTTTAGCGTCATATGGCTAGACGTAGCGTCCCATACGGTTAAGCTCGCCTCTGGCATAGTGATGCTTGGCATTAGGAATGGGAACATTGAAAAGCCAGCTGTTAAGATAACGCCTGCTATAAATAGCGCACTCGATACAAACGCCATGCCTGCATTACCTTTCTTAGAGAAAAGCGCACAGGCCAGACCCGCAATAATACCCAGCACAGGTGCTGCCATCATAAGGGGGTATTTGCTGTAGTTGCTCACCCAAGCTCCAGCTTCAATGGCAACCTCTTTCTTAAGTGGATTCGACGTAGCAATGGTATCGACTGCCGACGTAATCACGAAGCCATCTAATCCAAATGCTACCCAAAGACCTGCAAGTACAAATAGCGTGACACCAGCCAGGCTTAACACAACCGATACTGCACGTGCGCGAACTTCAATAAAGCCATCGGTTTTCATTTGTAGCCAGGTTGCACCGTGATTCAGCAACATAGCCACAGATAGCAGTCCTGCCACCAGCGCAAACGGTGTTAAAAGGCCAAAGAACGAGCCTGTGTAGGTTGATTTAAGCGTGCTATCCATTTCAAACGGTACGCCTAACAGCAGGTTACCAAACGCCACACCAAAGATAAGGGCTGGGATAATACCGCCAGCAAATAACGCCCAATCCCACGCTTTACGCCACTGCGGGTTAGGTAATTTACTGCGGTAATCAAAGCCTATCGGGCGCATCCAAAGGGCAATTAAGGTAAGGGCCAGCGCGAGGTAAAACCCAGAAAACGCAGTGGCGTAAATCATAGGCCACGCGGCGAAAATAGCGCCACCTGCGGTGATAAACCAAACTTGGTTGCCATCCCAGTGCGGCCCTACTGTATTTATCATTACGCGGCGCTCTTTGTCATTTTTACCAATAAGCGTGAGCAGTGCTCCAACGCCCAAATCGAAGCCATCAGTAACCGCGAAGCCAATTAGCAGAACGCCAACCAAGCACCACCAAATGACTCTCAGTAGTTCATAATCAATCATGCTTTTGCTCCTTGCTCATCAAGGTCAATAAGATCAAATTCAGTGTCAGGCTGCTTATCTTCAGGTGGAACTGGCCCTTTCTTGGCAAACTTCTTCATTAGGTAAAAACCAATAATGAACATGCCGGTGTAGAAAGCACTGTAGGCTACAAGGGTTATTGCCACGTCGCTTACGGCGAGATTAGATACCGACGTATGCACCGGAAGCACCTCTGCAATTGACCATGGTTGGCGGCCATATTCAGCGACAAACCAGCCAGCCTCACAGGCAATCCAAGGAAGCGGCAAGCCGTAGAGCGCGCTTTTTAATAACCAGCGTGGCTTTGTAATCTTGTGTTTAGTGCTGTAGTAAAAGGCGCACATAAATAGCGCAAGCATAATAAAGCCAGCCACAACCATAAGGCGGAAACTCCAAAACAATGGGGCAACCGGCGGAATGCTGTAATCTACTGCCTGTTGAAGCGCGGCATCAGAAGGATTTGAAACGTTCTCAGTGAAAGGCTCTAGCAACATAGCGTAGCCTAAACTGTCTTTATTTTGGTCGAAGGCAGTACGTTGCTCAGCTGTCGCGGTGCCGTTTCTTACATCATCAAGCACTTCATAGGCTTTAATTCCGCTTAGAATACGCTCGCGATTCTCTTCTTTAAGATCCTTAATACCTTTTACTTCTTCGGTTAACGAACGGGTAGCAATAATGCCCATTGCCCAAGGAATTTGAAGGGCGTACTCGGTTTCCTGCTTCTCGTCGTTTGGAATACCAAACACAGTAAACGGCGCAGGTGCAGGATGGGTTTCGTACTCAGCTTCAACTGCTGCCAGCTTCACTTTTTGTACATCACCAAGCTCATAACCACTTTCATCTCCTAGCACGATCACAGAAAGCGTTGAGGCTAGGCCAAAGCTAGCAGCTATGGCGAACGAACGGCGCGCAAAGGCGATATGCTTATGATTAAGCAGGTAGTAACTTGAAATTGCCAACACAAACATTGCGCCGGTCACGTAACCTGCTGATACAGTGTGAACAAATTTGACCTGTGCTACGGGGTTAAAAATAACCTCAGCAAAGCTGGTCATTTCCATACGCATGGCTTCAAAATTAAATTCAGCCCCTACTGGGTATTGCATCCATCCGTTAGCAATCAAGATCCACAGTGCAGAGAAGTTTGAACCAATGGCCACCAGCCAAGTCGCCATCAGATGCTTCACCTTTGACATTTTGTCCCAGCCAAAAAAGAACAACCCCACGAAGGTAGATTCCAGGAAAAAGGCCATTAGGCCTTCGATGGCAAGTGGCGCACCGAAGATATCGCCTACATAGTGAGAATAGTAAGACCAGTTCATTCCGAACTGGAATTCCATGGTTAAGCCTGTGGCTACACCAATGGCAAAGTTAATTCCAAACAGCTTTCCCCAAAATTGGGTCATCTGCTTATAAATTTCTTTACCCGTCATTACGTATACCGATTCCATAATGGCAAGTAAGAAACTAAGCCCCAAAGTTAAGGGTACAAATATAAAGTGGAACATTGCAGTTAATGCAAATTGCCACCGCGATAGTTCTATTAACGTATCGCTCATGGGTTATCTCCCTTGTATTTCGTGTGCGCGTTAAACGCTTAGCAGAAAAGTGGTTTAAAATTCAGTGATGAACACGTGAATATGCCGCATGGCAAGTGCACGGTTTATGCCATACATCAGTAATTTGGCTGCTTAAGCCTCAATTACCGATAATCGGCGGTATTTTCGTACTGTGCAGATAAATTATTCCACGACCGAGCGTGTGGCTTATTGACCCAACGCAACAATTGGTGGCGATGAATTCGCCATATTTGTCATTTAGGTGACAAATATGGCACAAGAAAAAGGCTGCTTAGCAGAATGTCAAAAAGTAGAGTATAAGGAAAAGTTAAGGGGTATATGAGAGTGTAAACGCGCCTCGTAATTCTCCCAATTCGAACCCTGTAGCTTGATCGTTGGGATAGAGCTTTAGAATGGATTGTTTTACTGAAGGTGCCACATTAGCTCCGTGGCATGCTATGCATACCTGACCTTGTTCAATAGCCATCATGTACCTAAACTTACCGCTTTCGCTATCGTATTGATAAGTTTCAAGAGGTCTTTTAGGGGCCAAATTGTCTTGCTTAGCGTTGGTCAGTAACTGTGAAAACCATGCTAACTGCTCACGCTCCCATTGATCTGCCGTATTATTTGGGTTTCTTACTTTCAGCGCGGTACGCCCAACCTCCCACCCGTTTTGACTGAGCGCCAGAGCAATAGGAGCCGCTGCGATCTGGCATTCGTTAACGCCAGCTTCTAGCCCTCCGGATTGAATTGCTTGCTGTAGTCGTGATTTTAGCGCGCCTCCCAGCGCTTTTGCGTGTAGTCGCGCTTCTTTGACTTTTTCCTGCACACTATTTTCACTTTGTTTCTCATTGGCAGTCACTGTATCTGCCAATGAATGAGCACTACTCGCCAATAAGCTTATCGCCACCAGCATTACGCCATTTTTCATTATAAAACTCTCCTAGGAATTGAATGAGTTGCTACCCAAGTATTGCCGTTTGTCTCAAACAGTGAACAAGCTCTATGCCAATATGATAAATTGCTAAAATCAAATTAGAGCAAACTAATATTCAGCGCCCCATGAATATATCCATAGTACAAGCGATGATAGATGCGATAGATAAACCCGCAATCTTCATTAACCCAAGCTACGTTATTGAAGCTGTCAACCAGCCCTACAGAGATACCTACCCTGTGGATATAAAGCTTGGCTTTAGTACCTGCTATCAAGTCTCTCACCGCAACAGCAAACCTTGCGATAAGTGCGGCGAGCATTGCCCCATGCAAGAGAGTAAAGCCACAGGACGAGCGGCTAGCGTAGTACACGTTCATACCACCAGTGAGGGTCAAAGCTACTGCGACATCCTCATGCGCCCGATCTTCGACGGTAGCGGAGAATTATTAGGTTTCTTGGAAATACTTGATAAGCTTTCGTTTGCCTCAAACCGACCTTCAGCAGGAAAGATGGTCGGCGAATCAGAGGCATTTAAAGCAATGCTAAACAAAATAAATCGCGCCGCTAACTCAGATATTTCAGTACTACTGTTTGGTGAAACCGGCACGGGTAAAGAGCTGGTGTCCCAAGCACTTCACTCGAGTAGTCACCGTGCTGGCAAACCATTTGTTGTCATCGAGTGTACCGGCATGTCTGACACGCTGCTTGAAAGCGAACTATTCGGTTATGAAAAAGGGGCATTTACAGGCGCAACCACAAATAAGAAAGGGCTCGTAGAAGCAGCGGAAGGCGGCACATTGTTTTTTGATGAAGTCGGCGATATCCCACTTTCAACACAAGTAAAGCTTCTGCGGCTGTTTGAGTCTCAAACTTATCGACCTGTAGGAAGCACAGTGTCTAAAAAGGCTGATTTTCGTTTAGTGTGTGCATCACACAAAAATCTAAAGCATATGGTGGAAACGGGCGAATTCAGACAGGACCTCTACTACCGCATTGCCGGTTTTCCTATCAACCTCCCTTCTTTAAGACAAAGAAAATCAGATATAGCACTGATAGCCGCTCACTTTTTGGCAATGTCTAAAGAGAAAAAACGGTTTCATAAAAACGCGCTAGAAAAACTAACCAACTACCCGTTCCCAGGCAATATTCGCGAACTCAAAAACATTGTAGACCAAGCTATTTTACTGGCTGATGAAACCGTTATTTACGATACAGACTTACCCGAGCTCGATAACATAAGCTCTGATGCTATCAATGATGCCTCTTCATCTCACGGTAACGTTGTGACCTTAGACGAATTGGAACGCCAATACTTACGTCAGGTTTACACGTCTTTTGAAGGCGATACCCAGCAACTTGCACAAGCGCTAGGAGTGAGTACCCGTACACTTTACAGAAAGCTGAAAAAAGCGGGGGTTGGAGATACTTAAAAATAATAGGTAGAAAAATTACCAAAACGCGGGCTATGATAAAAAGGCGCTAACCAGATAAAGAAAAATGACTTTAAGACGCCTACTTACACTAACACTTTGCCTTTGTATGCTTTTGCAGAATGCATTAGCACTTGGCCTTGCTGCCCATACTATGCAGCAAGCACGTGCGTTTGTAGGTGAAGATATTGAACTTATTTGTACTGGCAAGACCATGCGCTACATTTCAATTAGCGCCACTGAATTTGAAGGTGAGTTCGTTTTTGTTAGCCCCGAACTGCTCAAAGCACCCGCCGAGCACGTTGACTGTACCAATGGCACGTTAGCCGACTTACCTCAGGTTGACGAGCCACTACATGCCACATTACCTTTGATATCACTAGTTCGCTATCGCGCTCTAGTCGCGCGTTTAGCGGCTAAGCCCTTTACAGATTTTGCTTACGCGGCGCCGCTAAGTCGTGCCCCACCACACGCATAACAACCTCCAAAACACACTGAACATGCATGCTTTCACCATGCACAACACTCATTTTTTAAAATGGAATTGTTATGAAGCAATCTATCATTGCGCTTGCCGTATTCACTGCGTGCGCGCCCGTACACATTTACGCAAACACCATCGACTTAGCCGATAACACTTCGACAGAAGTGGTCACCGTTATTGGCACACCGCTTTCCCTTAGCACGCAAAATATCGAGCAAGAGTCTGTTAGTGCTACCAGCAATATTGACGCTGACTTTGGCGATCAGCTTGCCACATTACCTGGCGTGTCGATATCTCGAAACGGCCCAGTCACCGGGCTTATTCAGTATAGAGGACTTTACGGTGATCGAGTTGGCGTAAGCATTGATGGCGTTGATATTGCTGGAGCAGGACCAAACGCCATGGACTCGCCCCTTTCTCATGTGCTGCCAGAGCCAGGACTGACCGCCACCCTTTACCGGGGGATTGTGCCAGTAAGTGCAGGTGTGCAGACGCTAGGCGGAAAGCTTCGCATTCACTCTGATGCCTCAGCACTTTTTGACTTGAATACAGGCTTTAGCGGTAGCGTAAGTGCCAGCGCAATATTTCCGGGGAGCGGTCAGCAATACCAAGGCAATGTGTTTTATAAGAGTGGCCAGGCTTTTGTTAGCGGCGCCTTCACTCATCAGCAGCGCGACGAACAAGAGTCGGGAGATAACAGCGTTATACCAAACAGCCATTACCAAAGAAATGGCGGTAAGTTTAGGGCGGGCGTCGAGTGGGGCAATCACCAAGTCGATGTGAGTTATCAGCAACTTAATACTAACGAAAGCGGCACGCCTGCTTTAGCCATGGACATTGGTTTTATTGATGCCGCTTGGTATCGACTGGGCTATCGCTATAACGCGAACGATAGGGAGTTCTTCACGTTAAGCTGGTTTGGCAACAGCAACCAACATGCCATGGACAACTTCTCACAGCGCATGGTGATGTCTGCCGGCATGGCGAGAGAGAATAACGCTGATGCTATTGCTCAAGGCCTGGATGCCACCTATGTGACGCCATTTTATAAAGGCGATCTCAAACTGGGTGCCTATCTGCACCACAGCAGGAATAACTCGACCATCACCAACCCTAATAACGGCATGTTCTTCGTTGATAACTTTACCAACGTAGAAAAAGACACAGCCAGCGTATACGCAGAATGGCAGCGAGATAAAGCATCTTTTTCAACAACAATTGGTACCCGATATACACGTGTTGACATGGATGCCGGGCTAGCCGGTTCTAATATGGTTATGATGAACCCAGCCATTGCTTCACTCGTTGATGATTTCAACGCGGCAGAACGCAGTAAGAGCTATAACATGTTAGATATTGCCGCTAGCACGCGATATCACGCCAGCGACAATGTCGATGTTGTCCTTGGCGTATCGCAGAAAAACCGTGCCCCTACTTACTTCGAACGCTATACGTGGCTGCCTCTTGGTATTTCTGGGGGAATGGCAGACGGGTTTAACTACATTGGAAACTTGGCTCTAGACAACGAAACTGCACGCCAGATAGATGTGGGTATTGATTACCGTTTCAAAAGCTGGTCAGTTTCTCCTCGTCTATTTTATCAAGATATTGAAGACTATATTACTGGTTCTCCCAGCATGAATATGGCTGCCAATATGGTCTCTACCATGATGGCAGGCACAACACCATTTCAATGGACTAATACAGACGCCGTAATCAAAGGGGCAGATCTGACTGTTTCGGGTAATGTGTTTGATAACGTGAAGCTTAACGCAGTAGCAAGTGTTCAGCACGGTAATCGCGACGATATCGACGATGCGTTGTTTCGTATTGCCCCCGAACAGCTAATCACCACCATTCAGTGGGATACACAGCTACTTAATGCGCCAATGGCGCTGCAACTAACGTCAGAATTGGCAGGAGCACAAACCCACGTTTCAGCGCTACAAAATGAAACCACTACTGCAGGATATGGATTAGTACACATTACGGGGCTTTTCACCCTTATAGATAATGCGCGGTCAAACCTTCAGGTAACGGCAACCGTTCATAACCTGTTTGACAAACACTACGCCCCACACACAGCGGGAATTAACCGCGTGAGGAATACTGATGTTGCACTAGGTGAGCGAGTACCCGCAGCGGGACGAGAGTGGCATCTATCGCTGAGCTACAGGTTCTAATTGTTTAAAACTCAAACCCCAAAAGCCAAACGCAATATGTAGGTTCAGCCCTGAGTAAAAGCTAAAGGCAAAAAGATAAACCAGTGGTCTGCCTCCGCTGGTTTATCTTCTCTTAATGTCTGATACACATGCCGTTTTAAACGCTAGAAATGAAAACTTGCGCACTAACGTAAGTATTTGGGAGGTAAAGAGCTGTGTCAGATTACAGCGGGAAATAAGGTTGAGAATGCCTGCCACAAAAGCCGCAGGGCCAACAGTGTCACCACTATCTTGAACGCCAGCATAAATTTTTCAGCGGGGACACGCTTTAATACCTTCAAGCCGAAAAACGTGCCGAGCGCACCACTGGCAATCATAATAATGATTAGCCCGGCCCATTGGGCAAAGGAAAACCCTACAAAGGTAAAAACAAACGCTTTAAGGCCGTGTTGCAGTGTCATACAGCTGGCAAACGTGCCGGTTATCTGCATTTTGCTGTAATTATTTCTGTGTACAAATGCCGCCACCAAAGGCCCTGTAGCACCTACAAACATTGAAACCAACGTGGTTACTAACCCTGCCAATGTTCTACCCGCGGGGTTCATTTCTTGTGCTTTGGGTTTACTCCCCCACACCAGAAATAAAATAAATGCGGCAACCGCAAATTGAATAATAATCAACGGCAGCTGAACCACAACAAACGAAGCAAAAAAAGCGCCAACGATTGCGCCTAAAGAAAAATACTTCAGCATATTCCAGTCGATATGCTTTGCCGTCATCAGTGCACGGTTGCCGTTTGAACCAAGCTGTACTAGACCGTGAACCGGGATCAGCGCACTGACTGGCATAGTACCGGCCATTACTGCCAGCAATAAGACCCCGCCACCAATACCCAGCGTTGCTGTCATCATCGACGTAAAAAAGGAGGTAACAACAAGTACTACTGATGATGACATCGACATCGCATCATTGGCCGTTAACCAGCTATAAAGTAACTCCAAGGGTCAAATTCCACCTTAATTCGTAACACAGTTTGTATGGTTTGAGTGATCATTACACCAAAACACATCGTTTAAATATCATACAAAACTCACGCCTAGTGCGTAAGGTTATTTATCATGCCTTCTATTAGTTATTTAAACAAAGCACTTCGGATAATACGCGACAAGCAATGTACAAAAGGCGCTAAGCTAGTTGCCAGGCAACTTCTCAGTAATAGCGGGTTCACTGATAAAGATATTTATGATTGTTTAAAGCAGGGCTCGATTATTCGCATTACCATATTTGAAGCCTAGGGTAGCGTTACACCTTACATCTTGTACCTTACACTTACCGCTTGCCCACCCACTCGCATGGGTCTAATTTCTACACCTAAAAACCCATTGACTTTCTTCATTGTGCACAGGATACTCGGGTCATTAAATACTCACTAGCAGCGCACTGTTTTTAAATACTATGCCTAAAAACACGAATACACATACTGCTTACTCAGCGACTGCGCTGATTATTATTCTCGCTATTCTAAGGAATGGGCGGGTTAGCTAGTGCGTAAATAGAATTCACTAAACCCGCCGCAAAGGCGTAATGCCGATCAGTTAAGAAAATTTTCATGATCGGTTGACCGATCTTTTTAAGGCTTCAAAATCCGATATCAGTCTCTGGTATCGGATTTTTTAA
>NZ_JAKRFB010000090.1:0-10668 GCF_022348315.1 Alteromonas sp. MmMcT2-5
AGAAAGTGTTTAGGCTTCAAGCAGCCAGCGATTGTATTTAAAGAAATGGCATTGGCTGCTTGATATTGACGAGTGTCGCACTTCGCAGTTGAATTCGGGTCCATGCCTATATCATCTCCCCATATCGCTAATACATTAGGGCGTGAAGGATCTTCTGTTGCATGTACAGGAGTCGTTAAACAGAGTAACAAAGCACTGCTAGCAAGTATTTTTAATGATGTAATAATTTTCAAAATAATTGTCCGTTAATAGAGCAAAAGTTTATTCAATAGTTTGAATATGCTTGTTTTTATGAATTTTATTTAAACTACATTTATAATATTTCTATCAAGCTAAAAAGCGTATTAATAGCCGATTAAAACTATCCTAGTTTTTAACTATAGATGTTTTGATTAGGGCATGCTGGTCTTAACAAGCAAAAAAATGGTCTGTGCGGGCTATATCTAGTAAACATAAAATACTCGTTAGAAAATTACTTTATACTATGTTTCTGTTCATTAAAAAAAGAACTACAATGTATAATAATATCAATAATGTAGGGCTAGCATATGCGTATTACTTTGACGCATCTACATTACTAATTATGAATAATAGGGCGCTTTGTGCAAATTTCTGCAGCTAAATTTACTCCTAAAGTAATTACCAAACATTTAATAGAGCAGACAGAATTAGTTCAGCATTTAACTGCAAAACCGTTACGTAATGTAGCGATAGTGCAAGGGCTTGCTGGTTATGGTAAAACAACCTTACTTTTACAATACCTTGCTTGGTTACAAGCAAAAAAAGCCCGCACAATTTGGATTAATTTAGAAAAAGCTGACAATGATATATCACGTTTATTGCAAGTGGTTAGTGAAGCTAGTAATGCATCAGTATCGGGCTCGAGTAAAGTAGCTACAAAAGAAAACCCACATAATACTGACGACTTAAATGTATTGTTGTCGGCTATTGCTGATAATGAACAGCCTTTTTATCTTTTTCTTGATAATTTTGACGTAATAACAGAACCGTCAACGTTAAGTATTTTAAGTGACGCCCTTAATCATTTAAAAAGTCATCAGCAAATTATTATTGCTTCTCGCACTGCGCCAAAGCTTGCTTTGTCAAAATTGAAAATAGCAGATAACTTAATAGAGGTTTCAACATCGGAGCTAAAATTTAGCTTTGAGCAAACTAAAGTATATTTTTCTCGTTTTGGTGATATTCAACTAAATGAAGAACAAATATGCAAATTATATGAATTAACCGATGGCTGGCCTGCAGCATTAAAGCTGTCTACTTTTTTGATCAAACAACCAGAGCAACTTAGTCAACTGACGGTAGACGGAAAAGTTACCAGTGAGCTGTTTGATGATTATTTAATTGAAAACATTTTTAACCACAAATCTGCTGAACAACAAGAGTTTTTAGTAAAGACATCAATTCTGTCAGAGTTTAATTTGCCACTTTGCCAGCATTTATTAGCTGACACTTTTTCCGCTGGAAGAGCAGCGACAATGCTAAATGAAGATCTTGAAGAGTCGATATTGATTGAGTCAACCAATCAACAACAATCTTGGTTAAGTTATCACCAATTGTTTGCAAGCTTTTTAATTAAACTATTAAAACGAGATTATGCAGAACAGGTAGAGCCATTGCACGTTAAAGCGGCAAAGTGGTTTAAAGAAAATAACAGGCCAAGATTAGCAATAGAGCATGCTATAGCTGGTAATGCCAATGAACTTGCCGCTCAAATGATGGATGACTTTGCTCTACCTATGTTAAGAAAAGCGCAGTTTAATACATTAGCTGATTGGACAAATAGCATTTCTTCTGAGTTATTAAATCAACATATTAATTTGTATTTAGCAAAAACATGGGCTGATTTATTTTATAAACGCACATTATTGGTTGAGAAGGATATTTCTCAAATTAGTGAGTGGCAAAAGGCTAATAAGTTAACTAAAGAGCAGCAGCGTATTTTTACGTCTTTAAAAATATCGTTTAGCATAATGTCTGACAATAATGATGAGACGCTAAACGTAGTACAAGCATTGTTGGCTGATAATCAACCTAGTAACCATTCATTGGTTAGAATTGGTTTTTATAATATTCAAGCGTACATCCATTTAAGCCAAGCAAAATTTGAAGATGCAAGAATTGATGGTATGAATGCGTTGGCGTTAACGCAATTTATGGGTAAAAACAAATCATCAGATAATGTTTTTTTTACCGTAACTTATGCTCATGCCGTTCAAGCTTTTGCTCTATTATTGCAAGGAAAACTTAAAAGAGCACTCGCAGTAGCTGAGCAAGGGCTTAGAGATTTTTATCAGCAAGACTTTATTGAGTCAGCAAATGCTTATGGCGTACTTCCAGCGTATACAAGTTTACTATATGAAACGAATAAGTTAGATGACTGCGAAACTATTCTTACAAGAAACCTCTCGTTAATTAGGCAGTTTGCGTTACCAGAATGGTTAGCAGTAAGTTATTTATGCTTGGCGCGAATTCATTTGGCAAAAAATAATACTAATGATGCTATTAAAGTAATTGAGACACTTGAACAGATAGGTTATTCCGATCATTTACCTCGACTTTCGGCTATTGCGCGGTGGGAGCTGGTGAGGATCCACCTTAATAATGGTGAGGTCATATTAGCAAACGACATTGCTGAACGTATTAGTAGCGAAAATTTAGTGGTTAAAAAAGCGCAGTGCTCAATCGCTGCAGACAATGAGGCTGATACTATTACCAGCATTCGACTTTTGTTAGCAAACCAGCAATACAAGAAAGCGTTAAAGCAAATAGCTGATGCAATCGAGCAGTCGCAACCTAATCGCCATTATCGCATATTAAAATTAGAAGTTTTAAAAGTAGTTGCGTTAAAGCAGAGCAATGAACATAGACAAGCATTAAGGCTGCTAACTAAATTAGTAGCTCAAGGCCAAAATGAAGGGTTTGTTCGGACGTTTGTTGATGAAGGCGAAGTGATTAGCGAGCTATTAAAAGAGTTATACCAAACCTTAGATGACTATAACTCTAAACTAGCACTTTATATAGCATCTTTATTAGCCGCTTTTGGTATTGAAGCTAACGCGGCGCAATACGAAGAAGTAAATAATAGGCTAATTGAACCACTTACCAAGCGAGAAGAAGAGTTATTGCACCTCATTAATAAAGGCCATACTAATAGCAAAATTAGTGCGTTACTAAGCTTGTCAGAAAGTACAGTTAAGTGGCATTTAAGCAATTTATTTTCAAAATTAGGGGTTAAAAGAAGAAATCAAGCTACCTCAAAAGCACGAGAACTTGGTTTATTATAAATTTATTTTTGCTTAATTTGACGTCTTTTTACCTACTTGATAAAGCATTGAACGATTCTAAAGAAACTTATCAAAGCCCCAAATGTATAACGGTCTAGCTTGAATGTCGTTTTGGATATGAGCCTACAAAACTTAGTTACTTTTCTATCAAATTTTAAAACGTTAGCTATATTTAAGACAATTAAATAGCAGAATATGACCTGAATTTCGCATAAAGGACTCTACTATTAATAAAAGATAACAATAAATTTAAGTGAAATTAACAATCGGGGAAAGTTATGAGAACCAACAATGTTTTTGTAAAAAGTCGCTTAGCGGCGGCTATCGGGGTTTCATTCTTATTTTCAGGCAGCTTGTACGCAGAAGAAGCTGCTGGTGAGCAGGCTGAAAAAGCCAAAGAGAAATCTGGCTTAGAAGTCATCCAAGTAACAGCTCGTAAAAGAGTAGAGTCAGTTCAAACAGTACCTTCAAGTGTTAACGCGGTAACAGGCGAACATATGGAAGGCATGGGCGTACACAGTGTTAACGACCTTACTAAGTTTGTTCCAGGTCTTGAACAGCCAGAACTAGCTAACCATTCACGTTTATCACTTCGTGGTGTTTCATCAGGTGATAACCAGTCATTTGAACAGTCTGTAGGAACATATGTAGACGGTGTATACCGTGGTCGTATGAATCAACTGCGTTCAGGTTTCTTCGATATGGAGCGTGTGGAGGTATTAAAGGGCCCACAAGTGTCACTTTACGGTAACAGCTCAGTTGGTGGTGCGTTAAGCATGGCTACTAAGCGTCCTGAAGTTGGTGATGAACTAAATGGTAACTTTACCGTTAAATATGAAACAGAATATGAAGAGTCACAAATTTTAGGCGGTGTAAATATACCAGTAACAGACGAATTTGCTGTTCGCGTTGCGGGTAAATGGCGTGACCAAAGTGGTGGTGCGGCATTTAACCATTATACGGGTAAAGTTGAAAACTCTTATGAAGATTCAGCGTTTCGTGTCAGTGCGGTATGGGAGCCGAGTGATGAATGGAGTATTTACCTTCGTCATGAACAAGCAGATTTTGAAAAACATGGTGAATCGTTAGCTATTTATGCGCATGTAAACCCTGATTTTACACCAAACCCTAATTCGCCATTAGCTCCGTTTGGTATTGGCACAGGTGATTTAAATACGGGTAATGACGATAGTATTTTTAACAATGGTCCGTCGGGTAACTATAACGACAGTGACGAAACCATGTTGGAAGTGGTTTGGAACATTAACGACGACATGACATTAACGTCAATTACTGCTGACAGTAATTATGATTATTATCATACGCTTGATGTTGATATGACACCGGCAAACTTTATGTCGACAAATACACCTGAAGATTACAGTCAGTTTTCTCAAGAATTGCGTTTAGATACTGAAATAAACGACCAATTAAACATTATGGCAGGCCTTTATTATCAAGATGCAGATTTTAATACAGGTTTTGATGTTGACTTTTATATGCCTTATGTAAGCACATTAATTGGTAGCCCATTAGAGTTTGGTTCATTTTCTCGTTCAAACTATTTAAGGCAGAATACTGAACAGCAAGCGATATTTACGCAATTTGACTACAATCCAACAGATAAATTGAGTTTAACGCTTGGTGTTCGTTATACCGATATTACTAAAACTGCAACACAAGGTTTAAGATTACTTGATATTGATGGTTCTACGTACGATGAAGCGCCATACCCTGAAGGTCACCCATTTGCTGGTTTAACGCCTGCATTGTTTAGTTATTGGGGGGTTTTAAAGTCTGTGGGTGCTCCGCATGAATTTCAAGATATGGTACGCGAAGAAGATCACTTAATGTTACAAGCAAGTGCTAGTTATCATTTCTCTGATGACTTTATGGGTTATGTAAATTACGCCGATGGTGCTAAAGCGGGTGGTTTTGATACGCTTTATGAAGGCCCAGTTACAGCGAGCCCTCTTGGCACATCACCTGGACCTTCAGCGGGTACGCCAGAAGATACTGAATTTGAAGATGAAAGTGTATCAGCGTGGGAAGTGGGCTTTAAGTCAGACTGGGAAACAGTTCGCTTGAATGTTGCAGCCTTTTATGGTGTTTACGACAACCTACAAACGTCGATTTTCAATGGTTCTATTGGATTTAACGTAGGTAATGCAGGTAAATCAATTCAAAAAGGTGTTGATGTAGAGTTTATCTGGCAAGCAACAGATGATCTAAAAATTACTGCAAATGCGGAATACTTAGATTTTTACTACGATGAATTCCAAGGTGCAGCGTGTAGCTTAACTGAAGTTTATAGAGGTGAGCAGGGCGCAGATGGCAAGTGTGACTGGTCTGGTGATAGCCTTGCTTGGGTGCCTGAGTTTACTGCGGTTGTAGCTGTGGAGCATATTGCAGAAGTGTTTGGTGATTATGAATTAGTTAATATGTTAAGTGTTAGCTATAAGTCTAAACATACGGTCGATTCAGATAATGAAGTAAACCTTACTCAGGATGGCTACGCTTTAGTTGACTATCGCGTCACACTAACACCAGCAGACAGCAATTGGCATGCTGCATTTACTGTAAACAACTTGTTAGATGAAGACTATGAAGTTTACCTAACTAAGATCCCATTAATTGCAGGTGCATATTCTAATGGTGTTCATCAAAGTAAACGTCGTATTAACTTCGAAGTAGGTTTTAACTTCTAAATTAAACTCGAATAATTGCTCGCAAGTTAAGGCGAAAGTAAGGTGACATTGTTACCTTACTATCGCCTTTTTTTCGCTCGTCTATTTTTGGAAAGTATAAAATGTTAAAGAATTTCAAAGAAAAAGCCCCCGAACCTCAACACCTGTTGCATGTAGGTAATAACTTATATTGGCTGCGCATTAGTATGCCATTTGCACTTGATCATATAAATATTTGGCTAATAGAAGAAGCTGATGGTTGGGTGGTAATTGATACTGGCCCGAATACATCAAAAGCCAAAGAGCAGTGGCTTGCGGTAATAAATAACCAGTTAAAAGGTAAACCAATCACTCGCATTATTTGTACTCATGGTCACCCTGATCATATTGGCTTAGTGGGTTGGCTACTTGAAGAGCTAGAGCACAAGCCTAGTTTTAGTATTTCAATGCCTGATTACAAATATTATCAAATGTTATTTTCTTGTGAGCCAAGTGTACCAAGAGATCAGCTCAATGAGTTTTATACTGGATACGGTGAAGGACAAAAACAAGTAAAGGCTTATTTTAGGAATATTGATACCTTTCGCAGTATTATTTACCCTGTAGACTCACCTTGTCAGGTATTACAAGATGAGCAAATAGTTACTTTAGGTAATCATCAATGGCGAATAGTGATGGGCTATGGCCATGCGTCGGAGCATGCATGTTTTTATTGTCAGGAATTAGATATTCTTATTGCTGGTGATCAAATATTACCGAGTATCACGCCAAATATCAGTATTTGGCCTGATGCGCCTGATGCTAACCCTATGCAATTATATTTTGATTCAGCACAGCACATATCAACAGTGATTACAGATGAAACCTTGATTTTGCCAGCACATGGTTTAGCTTTTTATGGTGGTGTTAGCCGATTAAATAAAATAGTTTATGGGCATAAAGAAAAGCTTGAACAGCTTTATCTGCATTGTAAAGAACCCAAACAAGTTAATGAAACTTATCAAGTGTTATTTAACTGTGAAGTTGACTCAGGTAATGACTTATTTGCATTTGGTGAAGCATTAGCTAGTTTGCAAATATTGGTTAAAGCGGGTCGCTTAAAAGTGACTCTTAATGAGCAAGGTGTAAAGTTATTCCAACAAGCTTAGGCTAAGTTGTGTAGAATTAATAATTTATAGATTGATAAGCTTTGCTTTGTAAATGGTTAGCATTACAACCATGTAGTTAATCACATTATTTGTGTATCGGGTGTTTAAGAGCACTGGGCAATAAATTTATTTTATCTTGCGTAATAGCTAAAAAACTTCTTTAAGTTTTGTTTTAATTTATTAATTTTAAGGGATAACTTTGCTAATTCGGTTTAAAACATCAATGGCTTTAATTTGGTGTTTCTTTGTCTTTTCATTATTTGTTAGTTTTAAAAGTGAAGCTAACAAAGACTTAAGCTGTGCTTCTTGTCATCAAACTCAAACACTAGCTTGGAAAAGCTCACACCATTTTCACTCTATGGCTGAAGTATCATCGGACTCTAATTTGGGAGATTTTACTTTAGGCAAGGTTAAGCTAAACGATGAAGAAATAAAGCTACTGATTCAAGACGACAAGTATTTAATAACTATGCCTGGAGTAGATGGAAGCCCAGTAACTAAAGAGTTACTTTATACTTTTGGTTATTACCCGCTACAACAATATATGTTTAGTGATGGAGCAGGAAAGTATCAATTTATTCCTTACGCTTGGGACAGTCGCTCAAAAGCTGAAGGTGGACAAAGGTGGTTTAACCTTTATCCTGAACTTAATGCTGAAGATGAATTTCATTGGACGCAAATGGGGCAAAACTGGAATCAAAACTGCGCCGATTGCCACAGTACAAACTTTAAGAAAGGCTTTGATTTAGAAACACTTTCATATCAGTCGAGTTATGACATCATTAATGTTAGTTGTTCCGCTTGTCATCAGGGAAGTGAGCAACATTTAACGTGGGTAAAAAATCCTGATAGTAAAATAAAAAATCCTGACAGTAATAAAAATAAATTTGGCTTTAGCCAAGATATTTCAACAAAAGTACCCGCATTTGCTACTAATGACTTAGGTAAGCTATTTCCAACAACGCGAGTGAAAAAAACACAGCAAGTGGAAGTATGTGCTCAGTGTCATAGCCGAAGATCACAACTGTCAGATCACACTGAATCAGTGCCATATCATCAGCAATATCAATCGTCATTAGTAAATACGCCTTTATATTACCCTGACGGGCAAATTTTTGATGAAGTATATGTATATGGTTCGTTCAAGCAAAGTAAAATGTATCAAAATGGTGTTACTTGTACTAATTGCCATGATCCGCATACTTTAAAGCTTAAACATGAAGGTAACGCCACCTGTACCCAATGTCATAGTGCAGAGCAGTACGATATTAGATCACATCACCAACACCTTGCTAATTCAGCTGGTTCACAATGTGTTAATTGCCATATGCCTGAAACCACTTATATGGAAGTTGATGATCGTCGTGACCATTCGTTTAAAGTTCCGCGTCCTGATTTAAGTGTCACGCTTGGTGTGCCAAATGCTTGCCAGTCTTGTCATAGTGATATAGCCAATGACCAACATGCCAAACAGTTAACAAAGTGGTTTCCTAATTCAACATATCAGAAAGAAAAAGGCTACGCTCATGCCTTTGCTTTAGCTGATAGCGGCGACTTTACCGCTATACCTGCATTAATGGCTATTGCCAATGTCCCGACAAACCCTGAACTTATTAGGGCTTCGGCTGTTTCACGTATATTTGGTGCTAGAAATAATAGAGAACTTATTGGCTTTATTAGTAAGCAGCTTAATAGTAGCGATATTATGTTGGTACTCGCTGCGATTAGAGCATCAGGGCAATTAAGTTTAATCAATCGCTCACTAAAGCTTATCCCTTTACTTACACATCAAGAAAAGCCTGTCAGAATGGCGGCAGGGCGCCAGTTGGTGGAAAACCTGGCTGATCCGACATTTGTTGGAGAAAAACGGCAACAGTTAGAAAAAGCGGTTGCAGAATACATTGAAGGACAATTGTATCAAGCTGATAGAGCGACCGCCCACGTAAATATTGGACAAGTGTATGCTTTGAAAAGAGACTTTAAACAAGCTGAAGAAGCTTTATTAACTGCGATAAAAGTAGAAGATATTTTTATGCCTGCTTATGTTTATTTAGCTGAAGTTTATCGACAACAAGGCGATGAATTCAAAGTAGAAAAAATACTAAAACAAGGGCTAGAAGTTAATAATAAAGCCGCAGATTTATATTTTCAGTTAGCGCTTTCTAAAGTGCGCCAAAAGAATAAACAAGCAGCTTTACCATTGTTTGATAAAGCGGTAGCTAATGAGGCTAGAAATCCTAGATATTTATATACTAGGGCCGTTTTATTACAAGAAAACCAGCAACTTCAAGCAGCTAAAGCTGATTATGGTTTAGCACATCAAATAGTGCCTAACAATCCAGATTATCTTTACGGGTTAGTGAGTGTTTTAATTTCGCTTAAATCGTTTGATGAAGCGTTACATTACGCTTATCAGCTTAATCAATTAGTACCTAATAATCAGCAAGTACAGCAGTTGATTCAGTTTATTAGGTATTCAAATCGCTAAAGGTATAAATAGTTTTTAATTAGTACATAAGAATAAGCTATAACTTTCGAGCAATAGCTTTTTACCTTCTAATAAGAGTTTACTCTAGTTCAGCTTGTCGTATTCAAGAAAATATAGGTATTGTCATACCGCACTTGTTGCCGTATCTCCTGAACGTAATGATGCTTTTAACGTACTTTTCGGGAGATTCCCGATAAAAACATTCGGGAATGACAGTTAGCTGAATTGAACAGTTTGTCTTTAGTTTTTATTAAATATTACGCGAAAACAATAAAGTGGTGGACGATACTGAGCTTGAACAAGTGACTTGGTGCGGGTTGTAAAGAGTAGAAGGTGCTCGCACCGCTTTTAACTGCGTACAGCAAATAACTATGGATAAAATAGATAAAAATAAAAGTAAGTGGTGGACGATACTGGGCTTGAACCAGTGACCCCCGCCTTGTAAGGGCGGTGCTCTCCCAACTGAGCTAATCGTCCATATATATCAGATAGTGATATGAATCTAAGGGTAAATGATTGGTGGACGATACTGGGCTTGAACCAGTGACCCCCGCCTTGTAAGGGCGGTGCTCTCCCAACTGAGCTAATCGTCCAATCATTTTCAGAGACATTTTGCTAAAAGCAGAAGTGGTGGACGATACTGGGCTTTATCCAGTGACTTGGTGCGGGCTTGTAAAGAGCAGAAGGTGTTTTCCCTTATTTTCTTTAGCTACGCAAGTCTTTTGTCTACCTAACACTTAAAACAAAGTGGTGGACGATACTGGGCTTGAACCAGTGACCCCCGCCTTGTAAGGGCGGTGCTCTCCCAACTGCGTATTAGGCATTTACCGATCACTAATTCCGGCCTCTCGATCACCCCAATTCTGATACACCCGATCACTGGTATTATGGCTTGCCCGATCAGTAGTTGTGGCAGACCGCAGTCTGCCACAGGTATTTACCCGACATTCCGCATCAAATTCAGGAATAAATCTCTTGGTATAATGTGCCAAGTACATCAATGATCACCTGCTGGCGCTCCTGTTTGTCTGTGATTACGG
>NZ_JAKRFB010000010.1:0-98445 GCF_022348315.1 Alteromonas sp. MmMcT2-5
CGCCCTTGCCATTCGGATTATCTTCCCCTCAGTCAGGGTGATTCAGGTTTCTTTCAACCTGACGGGTTTGCCAGCTTCGCTGGGCAAACAAAAAAGGCCGCTGGTTAGCGGCCTTTGTAATAAGTTAAGGTTTAGAAGTCATATTTATATGACAACCTAATACCTGTACCCCTTGTCTCCGACCTAAGCAACGTATCATTGAATTCAATTTCACGATCTTCACCTAGAATATTTTGAACGCGTAATGTGACAGTGCTATTAAAGTCTGGGTAATACTTGTACACCATATCAAGTGAATGGAATGGTTGTTCGAAGTTATCGTCGAAACCGTCGATACCCGGAATTAGAATACGCTCACCAAATACGTTGTAGACGAGTGAGGCAGAGTGTTCACCGTTATCTGAGTCATAACCCAACTGCATGTTAAGTACATACTGAGAGTGACCCGTCATACGACGCTCAACATTAGTAATCGCCGCAGAAACACCGGTTTGCTCAACAATATTCTGACGATCTAATACGATTTCAGAATCACTGACAGTGATGTTACCTGTAGTAAACAAGTTGTCCCAGATACCGTCACCAATAAAGGCCAAATCTTGTAGGAATTCAACTTCGACACCATAAACCTCACCAGATTCTGCGTTAGCAATACGAATTAGCGGTGGACCATCCTGAGCTGGAGACTGTACCGATTCAATTGGCGCTTCCATGTCTTTGTAGAATAAGCCTACCGATACGTTGTTGCCTGCTTCACGGTACCATTCCCAACGTAAATCATAGTTAATGATATCTGTTGTGCTTACACCAGGTGTACCTGCAATCGGGAAGTTAGTTAATGGGTCTAGGTAAGTTGCTGATGACACTTCACGAAGATCAGGACGCACAACTGTTTGACCGATGCTCGCTCTTAACTGCATATCGTCTTCTAAGAAGTAAGTTACAGCAAGCGCTGGATAAAACCCGTCTTCTTGAAACGCTAGCTGTGAACGATCTGCTTCATCACTCAAGTCAAATTGGTTTGTTCGCGGATCCAATGGCGCCACTACCTGACGGAAGTCTTCATAACGGGCACCACCAGTGAAACGCCACTTGTTGTCATAGAAGAAATCAGCTTCTAGATAGTACGCATCAATTTTTTGACCCGCTACATAGTCATCACCAGCAATAGTCGTATCACGAATGATAGGTCGGCTAGACAAAGACAGGGTGTCTAAAACGCTGTCGCTGAAGATTTCGCTAAAGTCGTTACCATCTAATATTGAACGGTCTTCAACACCTAACGTATTGATATCGAAACGGCGGTTTTCTGCAGTACGAGTTTTGGTTACAAAGCTTGCACCCACTTTGTACTCAGTTTCCCACTTACCCATTGTCATCGGGTAAGTCACGTTATAGCCAAAGTTCTCCAAGCGGTCGTGAAGATTTTGGAAAGTATAACGAGCAGCAGTTTGTGCATCAGATAAGAAGATTTCGTTTTCATCGTCAAAAATACCATCTTCATTCACATCTTCCATAACGAAGCGTGCATTGAAGTTACCTGGCGCATAGCGTACCGAGCGGCCTAATGAGTATGTCCAGTCAATACCCATGAAGTTTAGCTCTGGGATTGTATGCTGGCCTTTAAGTTGATTGGTATATAGCGAGCGTTCTTCGTACTGAACATCAATATCTCTAATACGCAAGCCTTCTGCTTGGTTCAGGTTTTCAGTATTACCGAACATCTCGCGGATTTCGTCGCGCGTATCGTTTAGCACGATAAGGCTATAATCAATACGATGTTGACGGTTATAGTCTACACCTAGTGTTAATAGTGAAGACCAAGTCACCGTTTGCTCTGTACCTTGGATATCATCAAAGAAGCGTACATTGATAATGTCATCGCCGACTAAGTCAGGGTCTTGTAGCTCGTATTCTTCAGAAGAGCGGGTTTGGGCTGAATAACGTGAAGTTACCAAAAAGCCAAAGCGCCAGTCGTCATCGTAATCATAGCTGTCACCATAAGTGACATTAACGCGCATGTCAGGATCGGCAGACTCTCTTTCTAGCCCGTATTCTCTATTAACACCTTTGAATAGTTCTAATGCTTCTTCTGGCTCAAGATCGTCTAAGAAATTTTTTGAATCCCAACGTTCTTGAATAGCTGCTGAAACGCCACGAGTACCGTCGTCTTCACCTGTCCAATCGCGTCCACCACCAGCATAATCTAACACATCACCAGAGTTTTCCGTATCGATACCAACCGCAGCCGATACGTTGAAAACACGCTGTGTAGGTATAGATTTCAATCGGATATTTACGTTACCACCACCGAATGCCGCGGGCATAGATGGTGAATACGATTTCTGAACCGCAAGGCTTTCGATAATGCTCGACGGGAACAAGTCGAGAGGGATAACGTTACGCGTTGGATCTGGGCTTGGCACGATTGCGCCGTTTAATTGTGTTGATGAGTAACGCTCACCAAGGCCACGAACATAGATGAAACGACCATCTACAAGTGTTAGACCAGTTACACGGCGAAGTGCGCCCGCAGCGTCACTGTCACCAGTACGAGCTATCTGCTCAGCACCCATGATGTCAGCTACGAAGGCTTGATTTTTACGTTCTTCCATTACTGCTGTCGCGGTACCTTTTAAGCGCGTACCGGTAGCGACAACTTCCTCAATCACTTCTTCTTCGTTTGATTGAGCGTTGGCTATAGTCGTTGGAAACAAAATGCTTGCTGCAACGGCTAAGCTAATGGGCTTTAGAAGAAACCTGTTAGCAGGTCTGTTCATGATGAACCTCTTTAGAAAGGAATACTTTCACGATAATTATTCGTGTTTTACAAACTTAAAAGCAAGTGCGCCACTTTTGCAACGCACTTGCTTGTTTTTAGCTATGCGAACTGAGTCTTATTCAAGACCAACAGTCCATCCCGCAGTCCAGTCGTTATCAGCGTCTTTAACTGCGCCGATAAAGTCTACTGAAGAGAAGAAGCTGTCTAGCGTCGATACGTCAGTCGCTACTGTTGCATCTACTGTGTAAATACCGTTAAGTACTGTTGCAGTGTTATCAAGTAGGCTGTTACCTGCCTGCGCAGTGAACCAATCTTCTTGACTAAAGTCGCCAGAGTCTTTGATGTTTTCAGCACACGCTAGTACAGATGTTTCAAAAGTAAGCTGAGGCGTGTTGGTACCATCCATGTTAGCAAGTAGCGTAGTATCGCCATCGCTTAAGTCGGCTTCAAAACACTCACCCATACCCGCTGGACCAGTTACAACAAAGTTGTAAAGTTGTGCATTAGTTTGGTCGCGAAGTAGAACACCTTCAGAGTCTGCATCAGCAGTGTCGAACTCGTTACCAATGATAGTCATGTTAGCAACCATAGGGTTAGAGAACGCTGTGCCGTCGCCGCCGTCACCGTCGCCTTCAATTGCGCGGTTAGCATCAGAGTTATCTTCAGCGTGCTTAACAAGTACAAACTGAAGCTTACCTACGTAGCCGTTATCCCAGTCTACTGAGTCATCTTGAATGCCTGTTAGCGTAAGATACTTAACGTTTACTGCACCACCGAAGAACTCAACACCGTCGTCTGCGTTTTTGTGAACTTGTACATACTCAACAGTAGTACCAGAACCCACACCGCCAAACGTAATACCGTTTAGTTCGTTATCTGGTGCAATTTCAAAACCACCGTGCATTACGCGAACGTAGCGAAGTGTACCAGAGCTATCTGTGTTGTCAGTTCCGCCGAAAACTGCACCTTCTTGTGCACCTTCAACTTGAAGTGAACAATCTGTACCGTCTTGAGGACACTTAGTTGATTCGCCGTTACCTAGAACGATCATGCCGCCCCATTGTCCAGCTTCACCCGCCTCAAGGCCGCCAACAACGTGGTCACGTGATGTGAAAGTAATTGGGTTTTCAGCAGTACCGTTTGCATTGATTTCTGAGTCACGGCTAATTACTAGGTAGTCGTTACCAGATGCGCCATAAACAGTTACGCCTGGCTCAACAGTAAGGGTTGCGCTGTTTTCTTTATCACCACCTACGAATACTGCACCTGAAAGCGCGTAGAAATTACCTTCTGTAAGCGTTAGGTCAGACGTGATAGTACCAGACACTTCACACGTAGTAGTTGAACCGTCTACTGGCGTAATTGACGTTGTACCTGATGGACAGCCAGAAGCAGATTGTGCTAGTTCGATGTTACCGCCACCAAAACCAAAAGCCCAACCTTGACGCCAGTCATCTTCACCAATCGCACCGATGAATGTGTTTGCTTCAAAGAAAGTATCAAGCAATGTAGATGCGTCGCCACCAGCAGTAAGAAGCGCACTTTCTGCTGTAAGTGTACCGTCTGGGTTAAGACCAAGATTTGCACGGTCTTCAAATGCGATTAGCTGATTACCTTCTTGGCCTGTGAACCATGTTTCAAGGTCTACTGCACCCTCTGGCGTGTTGAACGGCTCAGAACAAGCAATCGCTGAGTAAGTCATGGTTAGATCACCGTCAGAAAGGTTAGCTTGAACCGTTTCGTCTGTGTCCATTTCTAAACACTCGCCCATTGCTTCTGGACCAGTGATTAGGAAGTTCATCAGGTTTGCGCCAGTTTGGTCGCGAAGTAGAAGACCTTCAGAGTCAGCGTCAGCAGTGTCGAAAGTGTTACCGATAACTGTCATGTTAGCGAGCATTGGCTTAGAGAATTCTAGACCGTCACCACCGTCGCCGTCACCTTCAATACCGCGGTTTGCGTCAGAGTTGTCAGCGGCATGCTGAACATAAACATACTGAAGCTTACCTTTATAACCGTTGTCCCAGTCTACTGAGTCATCTTGGTTAGCTGTTAAAACTAAGTGTTTCGCGTTTACCGCGCCACCGAAGAATTCTACACCGTCATCAGCGTTGCTGTGTACTTGTACATAATCAACTTCTGTACCTGAGCCAACACCACCAAACGTAATACCGTTAAGTTCGTTGTCTGGCGCAATTTCAAAACCAGCGTATTTCACTACTACGTATTTAAGGATACCAGAGCTGTCTGTATCGTCTGTACCACCAAATACTGCACCCTCTTCTGCACCTTCAACCTGAAGCGCACAATCAGAACCGTCTTGCGGGCATTTAGTCGATGTACCGTTACCAAGAATAACCACACCACCCCATTGACCAGCACCAACTTCGTCGCCTACAACATCATTGAATGAAGTCATGATGATTGGAGAAGATGCTGTACCTTCTGCTTCAATTTTAGAGTCACGGCTAACTACAAGGTAATCTGCACCAGTGCGACCAAAGATGACTGTACCTTCTTCGATTGCTAGCGTTACGCTGTCTGCTTTGTCGTTACCAATAAATACTGGACCTTCAAGTGCCCACACTGTGTCATTAGTTAGCGTGATAACGCCTTGATCGTCAGCATCATCAGCTGTTAAACGACCAGAAAGAACGCGTACTTCAACCGACTGGCCGAACGCATCAGAAACTTCACCACTTAGGAAAGAGCTTACTTCACCTGGAGCTGTATCATCTGAACCAGTATCGCCACCAGTATCGCCACCAGTGTTTCCACCGTTATTATTAGTTACGCTGTTATCAATATCACCTTCACTGATATTAATATCGCCGCCACAGCCTGCTAGAACAAGTGCAGTAGCAATAGCTGAAGCCTTGAAAAGTTGCTTAAGTTCCATGTGTTTCTCCAGGTACGGTATAGTTATGGATTTTGAAAACGCGGAAACTTTAACTGAGGTAGATGACACATTTGTTACATTAAGTCGCTGTAACAAAAGTTTCATAGAAAAAGTTCAATTTTGGGCTAAAAAAACGTTTAGAAGACTTACTTTGGCAACTGGGGATTTGTTTTTTGTATATTTTTCCAAAACTTAATTGGTAAAAACCTGAATTTATTGACCGAACGTAGACTCTATTTTTTGTCAACCGCCCCCTTCTTTCAATCCCAATTAGTCAGTTTTCGTCAATATACTCTTTTGATTTGTGACGCAATTATGACATAGCAGGTAGAGTGAAGTAGACTTTAAAAAGGCTTCCACCTAAAAAACTTGTTGATTTGTTCAGCGGCATTAGAGTGGTTAGCGTTATTCTGAATGGCACTTTTTATTCGTCAAGCAGTCGGCGTTGGCGTACCAGTACGTCTTCACGAATGGGGAAATATCCGTCTCTTAACACCTGCTGCTGCCCTTCCTGTGACAAGATATAGCGCAAAAACTCTCTTTCCAGAGTAGGTAAAGGCTCACCAGGCTTTTTATTTATCACTAAATAAAGAAAACGGGCAAACGGATACGTTTCGTTGCGCACCGTATCAATAGAAAGAGGGATTAAGCTATCTAGCGACTCACCTAAAGGCAGAGCGCGAACTCCTGCGGTTTTATAGCCGTAAGCGGCATAGCCAATCGCGCCTGTACCGCTGGCCACGGACAATACTACAGATGCAGAGCCAGGTTGTTCGTTTACCGTATTCTTAAAGTCACCATCGCACAGCGCCATCACTTTAAACAAGCCGTAAGTACCCGATACTGAATTTCGACCGTACAGCCTGATAGGAGAACGATAGCCTATATCGTCAACGCCGAGCTGAGACCAATTGGTAATGGCTGTATTGCTGCCACAAAACTGGGTTTCAGAAAACACCGCGTCAACTTGCTCAAGGGTCATACCCGGCAGCGGATTGCGTCTATCCACAAAAATGGCGATGGCATCCATTGCCACTTTTAATACCGTAGGCGGGTAACCGTGGGTTCGCGTAAAATCCCGTATTTCACTGGGTTTTAGTTCTCGGCTCATAGGGCCTATGGTGGCAGTACCTTCAATAAGTGCCGGCGGAGCGGTAGATGAACCTGACGCCTGTATTTGAAAGCCGACCTGAGGATAAAGGGTTTTGAATTCCTGTGACCAAAAGGTCATTAAGTTTGCCAGCGTGTCTGAGCCAACAGAGGATATTTTTCCTGCCACCCCAGGCTTACGTTCATAGGCAGGTACTTGATAGCTACCAGAAGCAGATGACGAGCTTTGAGTATTTTGAAAATCAGCCAGGGCTCCAAATGGTAACAATAAGCCTATTACTAAAAGTAACGTTGAAAGGCGGTAGCGTTGCCCTTTCATCTTGTCATGCTTTTTGCTCACCAACACTTCTCGCCTCTTAGGGTTACAGTTGCTCTGCAATCAACTCGTTATCCAGCACAAACGAGAAATTGCTGCCCTCACCCAATGTACTGGTTATATCTAAACGGGAATTATGATGACTTAGTACATGTTTTACAATGGAAAGACCTAAGCCAGAGCCACCGGTTTTGCGAGAGCGCGCTTTATCCACGCGATAAAAGCGCTCGGTAAGGCGGTTTAGATGATTTGGCTCAATACCATCACCGTTATCTACCACAGAAAATTGCGCGCCATTGGGTTTACGTCGCCAGTACACATTAATTTCACCACCGGCAGGTGTGTAGTGCACCGCATTGAACACCAAGTTTGAGCAAGCGCTGCGCAGTTCGGTCTCTACACCGAAAACATAGAGTTCTTTGTCGATGTGGAAGTTTATTGTGTGGTTTTTCTCTTTATTAAGCGCCTGCGCTTCTCTTTCCACTTGCGCAAGAACCACAGGAATATTCACAACATTTTCGTAGATGCGTTCCGAGCTTGCTTCAATGCGCGACAACACCAGCAAGTCTTCTATCAAGTTTTGCATACGGTGGGTTTGCGATGTCATTTCTTTCATCGCTTTTTGCATGAATGGATCGGAGTCTTCATCAATAGGAAGAATTTCAAGGTATCCGTTAATGACCGTTAGCGGTGTACGCAATTCATGAGACACATTTGCCACAAAGTCCTTACGCATTTCTTCAAGCTGGGACACCCGCGTTATGTCACGGGCAATCAGCAACAAATGCTCATCGCCATAAGGCATAATCCGGTATTCAAAGGTTTTGTTGGGGTTGGTAGGTGACGGTACTTCAATGGGGTATTTATAATTCCCTGCATGAAAGTACTGAATAAACTCCGGATGGCGCAACAAGTTGTCGATTCGACGCCCAGAGTCTTGCGGCCATTTAAGCCCTAAATCCAAGCGAGCAAGGCGGTTACACCAAATAATGCAGGCCTTAGCATCAACCACTACCGCCGCATCAGGCAAGGCTTCAGACCCCTCTCTAAAACGCTTTACCAATTCACCAAGCTCTTTACGCTTATTGCGGTTACGACGCTGAAGGTAATAAATCCCTTCATAAATATGTTCCCACACGCCACGCACGGTAGGTGGAGACATTTTACGACTATGCCATAACCAGCGATTTAGCTTGTAAAGATGCCAGTAGTTAAATAGCAGTAGCAGGGTTGCGCCAATGGCAACGGCGAATAACATATCATCTAGATACCACCCGACTAGCGCAAAAACCACAAGGAATAGCACTAAGCGCAATGTACTTCTCAACCAAGAGAACGGGTAATACATGAAATAGCTCGCGTTGTTAAAGGTGGAATTGGGCGCATGCCCAGATGGCGCAGCGACATCAAGGGAATAACACCATGTTACTCCCTAAACACTACATTTATTACAGCTTAGTAGAAAAACGGTAACCCGCGCCGCGTACTGTTTGGATCATAGCATCATGTCCGTGGCGAGAGATAGCTTTGCGTAGACGTCGAATATGTACATCTACCGTTCTGTCTTCTACATAAACATTGGTTCCCCAAACATTATCTAGCAGTAGCTCTCGGCTATAGACACGTTCTGGGTGCGTCATAAAGAAGTGCAACAACTTAAATTCAGTCGGCCCCATGTCTAACGGTTCTTCATTCGCCATTACGCGATGTGATACCGGTTCAAGTTTAAGACCATTAAATTCAATGGGCTCCTCGCTTGATGTAGGCGTTACTCTTCGCATCACTGCTTTGATTCTTGCCACAAGCTCTTTCGGCGAGAATGGTTTAGTAACGTAGTCATCAGCACCTGCATCCAGGCCGCGAATTTTGTCTTCTTCCTCGCCACGGGCTGTAAGCATGATGACGGGAATGTCACGAGTAAACTCGTGCTGCTTTAAACTTTTAGCTAGCTGTACACCGCTTCCTCCCGGCAACATCCAATCTAATAAGATTAAATCTGGGTAAGGTTCGCAAATTTTTTCTTGCGCGATGTCGAAATCTTCGGCTTCAATAATGTTAAAACCAGATTGCTCAAGCACAAACTTAAGCATTTCACGGATAGGCGCTTCGTCCTCAACCACCAACACTGTACGAGACATCGTAATATTCCTGCTCATTTTTAAACGCCGTTATTATTAATGTGGTCTGTGACAGTTTTATTAAAACGATTACATTTATGTGTCAAGTTTAATACAAGCTTGTTCCAAAGTTTAAATACATAATCTTGTTTATTCATACGATTACGCATATTCTTGAAATTACATAAAACCGACTATTATTGTTGCAAAGGTGAGCAACTACCAAGCGTTGTCGGTGATTTAAAAGGTCTGATGTAACAGGGGTGTGTTTATCGATGGCTGCGGTCAAGACAGGGTTATCAAGGAAACTCTTAGCCAGAGTGTTGTCAGTGTACTTTTCTCTCACGCTGCTAGTGACGGTAGGACAGATCTTTACAGAATACCTCAGCACCAAAAATCACGTTGAAGGCGAGCTTCAAACGCTAAAAAACACCTTTTCTTCTAGCCTGACCCGCGCTTTGTGGGAACTTAACCACGACCAAGTGCGTGCCATCGCCGAAGGCCTTATGTCATTGCCTATTGTTGAAGGGCTTCAAGTTCGTGGTGAAAATGGCAACTACATTGCCGAGTACGGCATCCGTGCTCAGCGCTCTCCTGCTCCGGTTGACGGTGAAATAATTGAAGATCATCCCGGCGGCGTATTTAGCTACAGCTTCCCACTAGTATTTAAATTCTCAGGTCGCGAATCTACGGTTGGCGACGTCACCTTATATTCTAGCTTTGATACTATTTTTAGCCGTATTGAAGTGGGCGTATTTTTTCTTATCGGTAATGCGTTAGTAAAAACCACCTTTCTGGTCTTCTTGTTTATGACCGCATTTCGCACCATGCTTTCTGAACCGCTGCAAACCATTACCGAGCAAATGGGTAATTTCGATCCACAGCACCCAGAAGAGAGCAAACTCAGCATAAAGCTCGATGATGACAACGAGCTATTGCAGCTTAAGGAATCATACAACCACGTAATCGACGATCTTATTATTTCAAACAATAAGCTGAAAGACGCGCAGAATGAACTCACTCTTGCCAACAAGAAGCTAGACGACCAAAACCTGATTTTAGAACAAGAAGTGGCAAAGAAAACCGCATCGTTGTCTCAGATCATGCTCGACTTAGAGCAGCAAAAAGACGAGCTTATTGCCCACCAGCGAGAGCTTCGCCAGGAAAACGAAAATCGTCAGTATATAGAAGCCGAACTGCGCAAACGTAACCAAGAGCTAGCCAGTTCGATGGATACACTTCATCAAGCGCAAGAGCAATTGGTCGAGTCGGAGCGCATGGCGTCGCTTGGCGGTCTGGTGGCCGGTATCGCGCATGACGTAAACACGCCATTAGGCGTGAGCGTGACCGCAGCCAGCTTTTTACAAGAGCGACTTAACAATTTAAAAACCGACTTCGAAGATAAAAGCCTGACCAGTAAGAACATGGCAAGCTTCATCGATGAAGCGGAACAAACTGCGCTACTACTTTTAAGTAACCTAGAGCGCGCATCTGACCTTATCGCCAGCTTTAAACAGGTGGCCGTTGACCAGACCAGCGAGACCGAGCGCGAATTTGTGTTAGGCGACTACATTAACGAGATCATTCAGTCGCTTAAGCCAAGTTTTAAGCATACTGAACATCAAATTAACGTATCCTGCCCCGACAATTTAGTTGTGACCTGTGCACCCGGCGCCATCGCTCAAATCGTTACCAATATGGTGGTTAATTCAATAACACACGGCTTTGAAAACAATGTAGCGGGCACAATCACGTTAGATGTGAAAGAAGCCGGTGAAAACGTGGTGATTAACTACCAAGATGACGGAAAAGGTTTAAGTGAAGAAGAGCTCAGTAAGTTGTTTGATGCCTTCTTTACTACCAAACGCGGAGAAGGTGGTAGCGGTCTAGGCACACATATTATGTACAACCTGGTTACACAGTCACTGCATGGACATATAGAGGCCGACAGTACGCTTGGCAACGGCTTACAGTACACCATTCGTTTTCCGAAAAAGAGTACTTAACCTTTCTTGCTACTATCAAGCTAAGGTGCCCGCTTTCTAGGGCCTTTTATTCAATTGCACCGCGAGTCTTACGTTGGTAGGCTTGCGCCCTATTTTTATCAAGAGAATGCTTACACTATGTGGTTTAAAAATGTAAAAGCCTATCAAATTACTCAGCCGTTATCGCTAGACGAGGGCGATTTAGAACGTGCCCTTAACGAACACGCTTTTCGCCCGTGCGGTAGCCAGGACTTAGCAACCATGGGGTTCGCCTCTCCGTTTTCTCAGGCGGGTAAGCAAGGCACCATGTTCCATGTTGTTCAACAGCGTTTTTGGATAACGTTAAAGAAACAAGAAAAGATCTTGCCCGGCGCAGTGGTAAATGCCGAGCTTGACGAAATGGTGGCCAAAATTGAAATGGAAACCGGTTCGCCGGTTGGTAAAAAAGCCAAGGCAGATCTTAAACAAGAAATTCAAACCCGCTTGCTGCCCCAGGCATTTACGAAAAACACCTACACTCACGGCTTTATTTCGCTTGCTGACAACTTAGTCGTAGTTGACGCATCATCTGATGGCAAAGCCGAAGCCTTTTTGGCGATGGTAAGAAAAGCCATAGGCTCACTTCCAGTAGTGCCATTTACCCGCAGAAGCCTTCAAAGCGAGCTTACGCACTGGGTTACTGAGTCAACACCAGAAGGTGTAGGTCTACTTGAAGAAGCTGAACTTAAATCTACCGATGACACTGGCAGCGTTATTCGTTGTAAGAACCAGCCGCTAGATAGCGAAGAAATTAGTATTCATTTGGATGCCGGTAAGTTGGTTCAAAAGGTAGCATTCGAATATGCAGAGACGTTAACGGCTATTATGTGCGAGGATGGCGCCATTAAACGTGTTAAGTTCACCGATCGGATTAAAGAAGAAACTGACGATGTGCCAAAAGATCAGGTTGAAGCGCGTCTTGATGCAGAGTTCGCGCTTATGTCAGCCGAAATTTGTACACTGCTAAACTTCCTTCGTGGTGCGCTTAATCTTAACGACGATAGTTTATAAACGAACGGCAAATAAATATTAAGCCGATGAGAAAGATAGCCTAGCGCTATCGAAAAGCCTAATTACCTTGGGGTAGTTAGGCTTTTTATTAGGCCCTGTTAATTGACTTGCTTGTTTGAACTGGCAATTGTCATGTAGCGCAAATGCTTCTTAGCTTTTTTGCTAGCCTTTTTCCTAGCCTTTCTCCTAGCTTTTGCAAGAAAGTTGCCCAACCGCTTTAAGTGGGATAGTGAATAACCACAATAAAGCGCGTTTCTCCTACTTCATCTCGATAACCGTGGGGCTGGTCTGCGCGCAATATACATTGCTCTTGCGCTTGATAGGTTTGCCATTGACCATCTTGCAAAACCCCTAACTTTCCTTGTAGTACGTGAATATGTTCGGTGACGCCTATTTGATGCGCCGAAGAGTGCTGCTCATGAAAGTCCGTTAAGCATAGTTCAAACATTTCAAACTGGGTGGCTGAGTTAAACGGAAATAGCGTTTTTATGGTTACGTTTGGGTCGTTAGCGAACTTGTTATCGGCACGTTGGGACGTAGGTGCGGTTTCATCACCTGACAAGAAAGAAGAAAAAGAACACGCAAGACCGGTTGCTATCTTCCACAAGGTAGCGATTGTGGGGCTGGACTCGCCTCGTTCTATTTGCCCCAACATGGCTTTAGACACTCCCGTCAACTGTGCTGTTTTATCAAGGGAAAGCCCCCTAGCTTTACGAACAGACTGCAGGTGCTGTGCAATACTTCTTGAAATAGCAGAAGGCTGCGCATTTGCTTTTGTCATGTAATGAAGGCCTTTTATTTTGACGCTGAGTTTAATAAACCAGTTGTGCGCTATAACGCACAGATGTTAAGTTAGCTATTGTACGTTATAGCGCACAAAAAGGTAGAGTAGCACATTCGATAGACACTAAAAGCGTGTTTCATCGCTCGGTCGATTCCAAATCGAAATTCCATCACGAGGGTTTTCATGAGCAAGTGGAAGTTAAGTCATATCAGCGCAGGGCTAACCGCGGTTACAGTAGGTTACAGTAGTTCTGTTGTCATTATCATTGATGTAGCGCGCAAAGCCGGCGCCAGCGACGACATGGTAGTGAGTTGGTTGTTGGCGCTTGGGCTCGGTATGGGCATTACCTGCATTCTGTTTTCGTGGCTATCCAAACTGCCCGTTGTTACCGCGTGGTCTACCCCTGGCGCGGCCTTTTTGTTAACCAGTATCGGTGACTACCGTTTAAGTGAAGCCATTGGTGCATTTATACTATGTGCCTTGCTTTCTCTTGTAACTGCGCAAAGCCGTAACCTGCTTAAACAAATAAGTCGGATTCCCCCTGCAATCTCATCGGCGCTTTTGGCCGGCATTCTCTTACCTATATGCCTTGCGATATTCAGTGATGTTAATGACGCACCGTACTTAGTTGCGTTATTTATCGCGGCTTATTTAGTAGGAAGCCGACTATTTCCCCGCTATCTTATGCTGTTGTTGCTGGTCATGTCGGTGACCATTAGCTTGTTTATGAGTAGTGCAGATGGTGTGGTTGCTCTATCAAGCGACTCACCAGGGCTGCCATCAATATTCACTCTGCCCGAGCCTATTTGGGTAACGCCCACTTTCTCACTGAGTGCTGCCATTGGATTAGCATTTCCCCTTTTTCTTATCACCACGCTTTCTCAAAACTTGCCAGGCATAGCTATTCATCACGCCCATGGCTATACGCCCGACCACAAACCCATTTTTTCAGGCATTGCCATTGTTCAAGCCTTATTGGCACCTTTCGGTGGTTTTACCTTTAACTTAGCGGCGATAACGGCAGCGCTATGCATGGGCGAGCAAGCGGATAATGAAAAGTCGCAGCGCTATAAAGCCGCTATAGCAGCGGGGGTGGCGTATTTGTTCATGGGGTTATTAGCGTCTGTGGTCGTTGCGCTATTTGTGAGTATGCCCAGTATCATTATTCATCTGCTTGCTGGACTAGCCCTATTAGCTACGCTGCAAGGAGCGGTGGTTCGCGCCATGGAAGTAGAGCACCACAGGGCTCCTGCGTTGCTTACCATGCTGTGTACGGCGTCAGGATTTAGTTTATATTCCATGACTTCAGCGGTGTGGGGATTAGGGTTAGGTTTATTGCTGCTTTACGTTCAAAAGAAGCCTGTTAGCGCGTAGCAGCATTTGTTTGCTTTGTGCTATTTCATTGTCAGCTTTTCATTTGTCAGCTTCCCCTAACGAAAAGGCCGGTACTGAAGTTGTGCTTCTGTACCGGCCTTTGCAGTATTTTGTCGCTTAAAATACTTACAAGAAGATTTGCTTCGCTGCGCTTGCAAGCTCTTCAAACTCACCAGAGTGAAGCTCGCCCATATCTTCAACCACACCGCGCTGAATAGCTAAGTTTAAGATCGCATCTTTTTGACTGTCTACCGCACCTGAGACTGCAGCGCCAACACGAACGAAATCAATGTAGGTTAACTCTTCTGGCATGTAGCTTAGGTCTTTCCAATTTTTTGAAACGTTAACGAAGGTTTCTCCGAAGCCCCACTCTGTCATAATGCTTGCACCAATACGGCCAGCTAATTTATCGATTGCCACTTCAAGGAATGAAGGGTTCGCAAAGACTTCAGGGTGACGCTCAGCCTCGGTCAAAATAGGCAGAACACCAATGTTGTGAACCAGTGCCGCTAGTGTCATGGTATCCATGCTCATTTCACGTTTTTTGGTACGCGCTATGTAAAGCTGAAGCACCGCCATAGAGTTAGCCACGATATTAACTGTATTTGCCCACTCTTGTTGTAAATAGCGTGCAACTACATCGTTTTTAGAGACGAATAATTGCTCCATAGCGAGTGCAGTAGAGATGTTTTTAATTTGGCGTAAACCAATTCGAGTCACCGCTTGGCTGATAGAAGTAACTTTTACGCTACGTCCCATATAAGCACTGTTCGCAATTTTGATCATTCTTGCGCTAAGTGATGGATCTTGACCAATCACATCACCCATCGCGTTTAAGTTAATATCGGGATCGTCTGCCGCTTTGCGGACTTTCAATGCAATAGCAGGAAGCGTGGGAAGGACGAGTGTGTCATTGTTAATTTTTTCAACCAAAATGGTTGAAAGCGCGTTCTGTGTAGACATATTTCTACCCTTAGAAAGTTCCAAATAGCCTCGTGAAGGCGATAGGTTGCTTTACCAGTTAATCATCTCGACCACCAGCAAAACTGATGACTAAAATAGATTCGATGTTTGTACGTTGCATTCGGTGCGTTAACTTACATAGGCTTCTATGCTTCACGCTAAAATACAAACCGTTTATTGTTTTATTATGGTATTTCTATCACCATACTATAGTAGCTCTTTAGTTTCGACCAACTAAAAAAATACAGTGTCGATGCGAATTATTAGCAACGGTAGAACCACCAGAGCTTTTTTTAAAGTATAGTCAACTGGTAGCAAACCACTATTGATATTAAGCAAATATTTTTCATACTTTTGTATTAAATCAAAAGCATAGCTATAGTGAGCTATCTATTCACCGCCCCGCATACTGTAAATCAATGCGGTTAAACCACACGGTAAGAGTCATTATGAAAAAAACAATTACAACTTATTCTCCTATTGCAGCTGCAGTAGCGGGTTTATTTATGCTGACCGCGTGCAGCAAAAGCGCCGATACAACACCAACTCAAACGGCAAAGCCTGAAACCGCTTCCGAGCAAACCTTACTCGTTGATGAGTCTCGCTTGTCTATTTATCACGGCGTAGATCTTACCAGCGATTTGTCACACCTTAGTGACAATCAACACAAAATGCTTTCACTGTTAATTGATGCATCGAAAATCATGGACGACTTGTTCTGGAAACAAGCGTTCTTTGAAGATAAAGATGCATTTCTTTCGTCAATTAGTGACGAAAAAGTTCGCCACTTTGCAGCGATAAACTATGGACCTTGGGATCGCTTAAATGGCGATACACCTTTTTTAAGTGGCTATGAAGACAAAGCGCTGGGCGCTGAGTTCTACCCCCATGATATGGAAAAAGAGGAATTTGCCACGGCAGATTTTGGCGACAAACAAGGCCTTTATTCCATGGTGAAGCGCGATGAAGCGGGCAACCTTTATTCGGTGCCTTATTCTGAAGCCTTTAAAAGCGAATTAATGAAGGCGTCTGACTTACTTAAAAAAGCGTCAGAGCTTGCTGAAGATGAAAGCTTTAAACAATATTTGCAGCTGCGTTCTGAAGCCCTTCTATCAAACGACTACCTGGCTTCTGACATGGCGTGGATGGATATGAAAACCAACCCTGTTGAGCTGGTTATCGGTCCTATTGAAAGCTACGAAGATCAACTCTTTGGCTATCGCGCAGCGTTTGAAGCCTATGTACTCATTAAAGATTTAGCATGGAGTGAAAAGCTAGCTAAGTACGCGGCCTTCTTACCTGAATTACAGCAAGGCCTTCCGGTTGCTGAGGCATATAAAACGGAAATGCCAGGTTCTGATGCAGACCTTAACGCTTATGATGTTATTTATTATGCCGGCCACTCTAATGCAGGCAGTAAGACCATTGCAATTAACTTGCCCAATGATGAGCGAGTACAGCTAGAAAAAGGTACCCGCCGTCTGCAGCTTAAAAACGCAATGCGTGCAAAGTTCGATACTATTTTGGTGCCTATTGCGGATACGTTAATTGTACCAGAGCAACGTGAACACATTACGTTTGACGCCTTTTTCGCGAACACCATGTTTCATGAAGTGGCACACGGTTTAGGGATTAAGAACACCCTAGATGGTACAGGGACTGTGCGCGGAGCACTTAAAGAGCATGCGTCGGCTCTTGAAGAAGGCAAGGCGGATATTCTAGGTTTGTACATGGTGCAAAGTCTTCTTGAAAAAGGTGAAATCACTGAAGGAACACTAGAAGATTATTACGTTACCTTTATGGCTGGCATTTTCCGTTCTGTGCGTTTCGGCGCAAGTTCTGCACATGGAAAAGCGAACATGATCCGCTTTAACTTTTTTGCCCAGCAAGGCGCCTTCGAGAAAACAGAAGACGGCATGTATCGCGTAAATATGGAGAAGATGGGCGCCGCAGTAGAAGCACTATCTGAACTAATCCTTACGTTACAAGGTGATGGCGATTACGATGGCGTAGCGAAGCTAGTAGAAACTATGGGTGTGATTAAACCCGATCTTGCTTCAGATTTAGCGCGCCTAGAGGCAGCGAGCATTCCAGTTGATATTCACTTCAACCAAGGTAAGAAAGTACTGGGGCTTGCTAACTAAGTAAGCACTGTACTCATTAAATAAAAATGCCGCCCTGAGATAACTATCAAGGGCGGCATTTTTGTGTTCTTATCTTTCCACGCTACTCTACGTGTTGCTTCATGTTTTCAGTGTAAGGAGGCCAGCCTAGCGGTTTGCCTGCCAACACGTGAAGGTGAATGTGATATACCGTTTGACCACCGTATTCATTACAGTTCATTACCGTACGAAAGCCTTGGTCAGCAAACCCTTGCTCCTTTGCAATTTTTGCTGCAACAAATGACAAGTGCCCCACCACTTCGCGATCTTCTTCGGCTATATCATTTACCGTTGCAATTTGCTTTTTCGGAATAACCAGAAAGTGAGTCGGTGCCTGAGGGTTTATATCTTTAAACGCCAGCGCCAATTCATCTTCGTACAATATGTCCGCTGGAATTTCCTTGCTGATGATTTTGTCAAATATTGTTTCTGCCATATCTCACTTCCCTTACCAATTAGGTGATTACCAATTATGTTAGCGGTGTTAAAACATTTGCCTGCGAACATAATTAAAAATTAAGTGCTATTGTGCGGCGCTGGGGCACATTTTCATGCGAATCCCCCCCTCATACGAAGCCCCCTCATACGAAGCCCCCCTTATACGAAGGACTACGCCCTTTTTCTTTACTTAAGCGAAAACAAACCACAGTAGTATTACGCCCAACGCCAAGCGATAGATAACAAAAGGCAGCATGCCGATACGCGATATCCAGCTTAGGAACAAATAGATACAAAGGTAGGCGCTTACGAATGAAAACGCCGCGCCATAAAGCAACGCATACCAGTCTACCGCTTCGTTGGCATTAAGCAGGTCGAGAGTGGCTAAAAGCCCCGCGCCTAAAATAACTGGAATAGACAGCAAAAAGGAAAAGCGTGCACACGCTTCGCGCTTAAGGCCTAACATCAAACCTGCGGTCATCGTAATACCTGAGCGAGATGTGCCAGGAATGAGTGCCAATACTTGGGCTAACCCGATATAGATGGCTTGCTTAAGTGTCAGTCCTTCTAGCTCTTGTTCGCGTTTTGCAGTGGCATCGGCGTACCATAGCAGCAAACCAAAAATAATAGTGGTACCCGCTATTACCAGCGCCGTACGTGCGTTTTCTTCTATCCAGCCTTTCATTAAAAAGCCAATAATAACCGCTGGAATAGTTGCCACAATAACGTACCAAGCAAGCTTACTGTCGGTAGATTGTTGTTTGCTAAACCCTTGTGTTACCCAAGCTACGGTCATCTGAGCGATTTCTTGACGAAAATAGATCATAACCGCAAGCAGGCTTCCCACATGAACGGCGACATCAAACGCTAAGCCCTGACTTACCCAACCAAAAAGTTCAGCGGGCAACAACAAGTGTCCAGAGCTGCTGATAGGAAGAAATTCAGTAACGCCCTGAATAATTGCTAAAATAATAATTTCAAAAAGTGTCATTCCTTTGCTTAACTCCAAATAAAGTCAATCGGCCATAATTGCTGTTTCTGTTTATCAAAGTTTTGCCACATTTTGGCATAGGTTTCTTGCGTTTCAGGGTGAATGTCGTTGGGAACAAGTTCAGCTAACGGCCAAAGCACAAACGCGTTGTAGCAAATCTCTTCGCGAGGTAAAACCACAGGGGTTGTGGTCACCTTACTATCATAGGTAAGCAAGTCGAGATCAAGGGTTCTGGCACAGAATTTTTTGTCTGTATGCACCCTGCCATTGTCTTTTTCAATGGCTTTAAGAATTGCGCACACCTCTTCTATACTTTTTGATGTCGTCGCCCGAGCAGCGGCGTTATAAAAAGGGCTTCCATTGAAGCCCACCGCTTCGCTCTCGTAGACCGAAGACACTGCAACATCTGAGAAGTGCTGTTTCAGGGCAACTAAAGATTGCTTGGTGTAATGCTCACGTTCAATATTAGAGCCAATGCTGATTAAGATGGTGTGTTGTGACATTAATTGCGCTCTTTACGCATTTCAACAGCGACCGTTTGCGCATTGGGAAGGATATTAGGCTTAACAATTTTAAGCGTTATTGACGCAACGGTGAAATTATCAAGAACGGCGTCCATCACTTTATTACCTAGAGCTTCAAGTAGCTCAAATGTGCTTTCTTTGCCTACTTCTACAATACACTCTGCCACTTTTGCATAGTCTACAGTGTCTGCAACATCGTCGCTTTGCATCGCAGCGCTTAAATCAACATCAAGTGTTACATCAAGAAGTAGCTGGGTGGTTCTTACTCGCTCCCAATCATAAACACCAATCAGGGTGTCTACTTCAAGCCCTGTTATATAAATTTTTCCCATGGAATTTTTCATCTTGTACTGTTATCAAACCAGTTTATCGCCGTTTATATTGGCCCTACTACTGGTCTTACTACTGCGCTTTCACCCACATATTGCTGGTAAACGGTGGTATATCGCGTTTGGATGGAGTAGCTTTACGCTTGTGTGGCACAACTATACCGCTGTATGACAACTGGGAGCAACCAAGGTTTCACAATTTAATGCGACTAAAGCCCATTGAACTTGCACACACCAAATTTAACGTAATAAAAGGCAATATTTTTAATAATTAGAATGACAAAATGATTTCGCTAACTCTTTTGATGATCGCTGTTGCCTATCTTTTCGGTTCACTTTCAAGTGCTGTGGTTATAAGCCAGCTGTTTGGTTTACCAGACCCACGAACCGCCGGCTCTAAAAACCCAGGTGCTACCAATGTGTATCGACTGGGCGGTCGTGTTCCAGCACTCCTCGTGCTTGTCATGGATATACTAAAAGGCACTATTCCCGTTTACGGCAGTTACTTTCTGGGCATAGAGCCAATCATGTTAGGCGTCATTGCTATTTTCGCGTGCTTGGGGCATATCTTTCCGCTCTATTTTGGTTTCAAAGGTGGAAAAGCCGTCGCCACTGCGTTTGGCGCTATGCTCCCTATAGGCCTCGATTTAGCAGGTTTGCTTATTTTGAGTTGGGTAGTAGTGGTGTTTCTTACGGGCTATTCTTCATTAGGCGCGCTTATCGCAGTATCTCTTGCGCCGTTATTTACATTTTTGATTAAGCCTTTATATACCGTGCCCGTGGCAATGCTTTCGCTGCTTATCATTCTACGCCACAAAGACAACATTGCCCGTCTTTTAGCGGGCAATGAAAGTAAAGTATGGGATAAGGGAAAAGTTAAAGAGTAAGCGCCTTTTCCAGCACATCTAACTTACCATCTATCGGCGTAACCGGCGCAATGCCAAGTATTTTGGCCAACGCAGGATAAACCTCCAGGTTACTAAACACAGGTAGGGTGGTATTCGTTTTAAACGCAGGTCCCACTGCTACAAACGTCGCCCCCATATCAGGCAGCGTGTTCATGTAGCCATGCCCACCTTTACTAATATGCATGCTGTTGGCGTTTTTAAAGCGTGCTGGCGGGGCTATCTCAATAATAATATCGCCGGTTCTATTTCCCACTTCCATATGTCGCTCAGCGCGCTGGGTATCGTTAAGCACAATGTAACGGTTTTCGGCTATATGGGTAAGACGTTCTGTTTCTTCGGTGATTTGTTTATCGTTCACGCCCACTTTGGCGTAAAGATGAACTTGCGCTCCCTCATTTTCAATAATGAAGCTATCAGTTATAGATAAAGACTCAACTTCTATAAGCTGACTTTCATCAATGGGTGTCATGCCGTGATCCGACACCACTACCAAGTTTACCGGCAAATCTAATGCGTTAATGCGTTCATAAAGTTGACCAATAAGCGCATCCACTTCCTGCACCGCATCATTGGTTTTGTCGGCAGAAGGTCCTTCGTCGTGTCCAACCGAATCGGTAAGCGAGAAATAACCCGCAATAAAGCGAGGGCGCGACACCTCAGGCAGTTTCAACCAAGTTATAATTTGATCTACCCGCTGCTGGTAATCGGCGTATTTAGAGTAGTGATAGAAGTAGCTAGGCAAGGTACCTGATATGCGTGAATCAGACTCCGGCCAGAAGAAGGTAGCTGCCTTCATGCCATGATATTCCACTAAGTTCCATAGCGGCGTTGCCGTAATCCACGTGCTGTCCATGCCGCCATAACCCAATTTGTACTGCGCGTAGCCTTCTTTCGTTGGGCGAGACTTATCAAAAAATCGATTGTTCACGATGCCGTGGTGTTTCGGTAATAACCCAGTGATCAGTGAAATATGGTTGGGAAAGGTATTTGAAGGATAAACAGGGGTCATAGACGACGCTCTTACCCCTTTCTTTGCAATAGCACCAAGGTGTTGCGCGTTGTGTAATTCGATATAGTCGTGGCGAAATCCATCAAGAGAAATGAGCACGACATACTGATCTTGCTGCTCTTGCTTCAGGCCTTTTACAGAATCATTCAAGGGTGCTTTGCTTGATGCAAATGCATTGGACGCAGTGAGCACTGCAAAAGTAAGCAAAATAAATAACGACAATGCTAAATTGAATAGCGGTGCATTTTGTTTTGTTCCGTCTTTTGCTAAGCGCATGGTTTTTAACGTCCTTACTCAAGGTTCATTTTAGTAAAACAAAAGGCAATGGAATGCGCTCCCATTGCCTTTTATTTATGCTTTTTTATTTTACCTGCTTGCTATGCTCAATATTTCCCCAGTGAACGTAGGGAAGACATAGTAGCGTTTACAACGAGGTGTGGCGCCTAATTACCGGTTTTTTATGAATACCTAAATCGCCGATAAAGTATCAAGGGGCCAGCGCGGCTTGGCTTGTGAAGACAAGGCCAAGGTTTCCCCAGCTTTCAAACGCTGCATGCCCGCATAAGCAATCATGGCACCATTGTCTGTACAATACGCTAAGCTAGGATAAAACACCTCACCTTTTAGCTCTTGCATCAGGGCTTTCATCTCACTGCGCAACATTGTATTTGCACTTACGCCGCCAGCAATAACCAAACGCTTCATGCCAGTCTGCTTTAATGCTCGCTTACATTTTATAATAAGCGTATCAACTACTGCTTCTTGAAACGCGTAGGCAATATTGGCTTTAATTTGCTCAGCATCACCACCGGTTAGGTCAGCATCGCGAATGGTGTTCGCCGCAAAGGTCTTTAAACCACTGAAACTGAAATCTAGTCCTGGTCTGTCGGTCATCGGGCGAGGAAACTTATAGTGTCCCGCTTCTCCCTTTTCAGCCAATTTTGCTAAAAGAGGGCCGCCTGGGTAATCAAGGCCAAGTAACTTGGCGGTTTTATCAAAGGCTTCACCAGCGGCATCATCAATAGACTCACCAAGTACTTCATATTGACCAATGCTTTCGACTTTAACTAGCATTGAGTGGCCACCTGAAACCAATAAAGCAACGAAAGGAAATTCAGGTGCGTCGTCTTCAAGCATAGGCGCTAATAAATGCCCTTCCATATGATGAACGCCCACTGCTGGCACATTCCACGCGTAGGCCAATGAACGCCCGACAGACGAACCCACTAACAATGCGCCCACTAAACCGGGGCCTTGGGTAAAAGCAACGCCGTCGATCTCTGATGGTTGGGTGTTAGCGTCTTCCATAGCCTTTTCAATTAAAGGAATGATCTTTCTCACGTGGTCCCGTGACGCAAGTTCAGGCACAACACCACCATAGTCTGCGTGCAGCTTTACTTGGCTATATAGTTCGTGCGACAGCAACCCTTTTTCATCGTCGTAAACGGCGATGCCAGTTTCGTCACAAGATGTTTCTATTCCTAAAATACGCATGGGGAGTAACCCTTTTACTACTAACTTCAATGCTTCGTTTTTGGATTTGCTGTCGTCTTTTTATCACAACACGTGTTCACACAATTGTTGAGAGCCATAATGACTAAGCAAATATCAAAAACTGAGAAAATAATTCTGGCGATCTGATGCGATCATCTTTATGATCCCGCCGCGATCATAACACTACCCTAGTCAGGATCATCTGATTCCACACTTTTGATCACCATTTTTCAAAAGGGAATTAAGCAAGAGAACATTCTGAAAAGGGCGCTTATACAAGCCGAGTTAAACAACACGGTGCTTAACGAGCGCAGAGTTTACCTTTAATCCTGCATTCATGGAATGCCAGTGAACAGGTAAATGAACGGTAAATGCACAATATTGGCTATTTTTTGGCAATTCATCCTTTACTTTCTCTGTAGATATGATTAGAATTTCGCACCATTTTTAACCCGGGTGGCCTTTTTAGCGCACAATTTTACCCGGATTTACACAGTAAAAGTTTTGAGGTGAGTGTTTAATGCCTATCGTTAAAGTTAGAGAAAACGAGCCGTTTGATGTGGCGCTGCGTCGTTTTAAGCGTTCTTGTGAAAAAGCAGGTGTTCTTTCTGAAGTTCGTCGTCGTGAATTCTTCGAAAAGCCAACTTGGGAACGCAAGCGCAAGAAAGCTGCCGCTAAGAAGCGTCATCTTAAGAAGCTAGCTCGTGAAAACGCACGTCGCGTAAAACTCTACTAATACAGGGTTAAGTAACGAGTCTGAAAGGTGTTGCAATTGCAGCACCTTTCGCGTTTCTGGGCCTCTATTTTTTGGCCTTATTCTTATCGACTCCATTTTTTCCTTTTCAAATGGTTACATTTGATTTTCAACCTGGGGCTTAATAATACCAGTCCGCATAGATCATTATCTTCTGAGTGGGCAATGATCTATGCGGATTGGTATAAACTCTACTAATAAAAAATCAGGAAACATCATGGCACTAATTGATGATTTAAAAGCTGCGCAAAAAGATGCGATGCGTGCAAAAGAAAAAGTACGTCTTGGTACTATTCGTATGGCAATGGCTGCCATTAAACAAAAAGAAATCGATGAGCAAATTACGCTAGACGACAGTGCAATCTTAGCGGTACTAACCAAAATGGTTAAGCAGCGCCAAGACGCCGCCGCGCAATACGGCGCAGCCAATCGCGACGACCTAGCTAGCAAAGAGCGTGAAGAAATCACTTACATTGAAGATTTCTTACCTCAGCCTTTGACTGACGATGAGCTAAATGCACTTATCGACGAAACCATGGCTGCGACCGGAGCATCGGGTATGCAGGATATGGGTAAAGTCATGGGCGCCTTGAAACCTAAGGTTCAAGGCCGCACCGACATGGGTGCTTTGAGTGCAAAAATTAAGGCGCGTTTGAACGCTTAAACTCTGCCCTTTCGTAAAAGAGAAGCGTGTGGAAGGTGTGCATTGTCACACCTTCATTGTTCTCATTTTTACACTTCCCTGTTAAAGTAGATTACTGTTTTCATAATGTTGTAGCCTGTCGCTTGAAGCGCAGTTACGACTTGTGCTTTTCTCATTCTTTTTGAACTGAATCTTTTTTAACTAACCCTTTTTGAAAGTACCCTCATGGCTGGAAAGATACCTCGCGATTTTATAGACGACCTGCTGTCACGTACCGATGTGGTAGAAGTAGTAGATAGCCGAGTTAAACTTAAAAAAGCAGGTAAAAACTACCAAGCGTGCTGCCCTTTTCATAACGAAAAGTCGCCATCTTTCACTGTTAGTCAAGACAAACAGTTTTACCACTGTTTCGGCTGTGGCGCTCACGGTAACGCTATCTCGTTTATTATGGAGTTCGACCGCTTAGAATTTGTCGAGGCCATTGAAGAGCTAGCGCGCTATCACGGGCTTGAAGTCCCCCGTGAAAAGGGCAGTCGCCCTGCCATGAGCGAAGAGAAAAAGCAGCAACAGCAAGACGATTATGCAGTCATGGAGCAAGTTGCGCGCTTCTTCCAGCACCAGTTACGTCAAAATGGTAATAGCAAAAAAGCCATCGACTACTTGAAAAACCGTGGATTAAGCGGCGATATCGTTAAGCAATGGGAAATTGGCTACGCACCAGACAGTTGGGACGCGTTGCTAAATACCTTTGGCAAAGATCCACAGCGCATCAAGCAACTGGTCGACTTAAAACTGGTCAATAAAAACGACCAAGGGCGTACCTACGACTTCTTCCGCGACCGCATTATGTTTCCTATCAGGGACAAACGGGGTCGTGTTGTGGGTTTCGGCGGCCGAGTATTAGATGACGGCGGCCCTAAATACTTAAACTCGCCAGAAACCCGCATTTTCCACAAAGGCAGTGAGCTCTTTGGCTTTTATTCTGCCAGACAAAAAAATCGTAGCCTGGATACCGTCGTTATTGTAGAAGGCTATATGGACGTAGTGGCGCTAAGTCAATTCGACATTAATATTGCTACTGCTGCGCTAGGTACAGCTACCACACCTGAACATATTCAAATGCTGGTTCGCGCTACGTCTCACATTGTATGCTGTTATGACGGTGACCGCGCAGGGCGTGAAGCTGCATGGCGCGCGTTAGAAAACGCCCTGCCCGCGTTAAAAGACGGCGTGCGTATTTCGTTTTTATTCTTACCCGACGGCGAGGACCCTGACACTATGGTGCGTCAGGTGGGGAAAGATGCGTTTATGGAAATGCTAGATGACGCCATGCCGTTATCCCGCTTCTTCTTTGAAAACTTATTAAAGACGCACAATGTGGGCACGCCGGAAGGTAAAATTGCCCTTAAGAAAGCGGCAATGCCGCTTATTGAGAGCACATTAGGTGATGATCAAAAGCAAATGCTGCTGGAAGAATTAGCCAAGCACACTGGCGAGTTTGACCGATTTAAACTTCAGCAAGATATCACCAAAGCCAATCAAGGTTCGAAGCAAGCTTATTCTCCGAATCGCAATCAAGTAAACAAGCCTAAACTATCACCGCTCCGCATGCTGATACGCTTGCTGCTTGATAAACCTGAATTAGCCACACTATGTGAAGACGTTCAAATTGATATTTTTGCGGGCAGCAACGCTGCTGGCATGGATTTATTACGCGATGTGCATCGCTATTGCGTGAGTCACCCTCAAGCAAAAACCGCGCAGCTTGTTGAAAATTTCCGCGACCATCCCCATTCTTCTACTATCGCGAAATTATTGTTACAAGAACACTTGGTTAAAGACGAGGATGCTGAACGGGTTTACAACGACAGCTTCGCTCGCTTACTGGACGGGCATTTCGATAGCCGCATTGAAACCTTAATTTCACGCTCGCGGGTTCAGCCGCTGACACAGGCGGAAAAACAGGAATTGAACCTGCTTATGAGGGAAAGACAGAAGAGTTAACCTTGGGCAAACTGACCTAGAGGTTAGCCTGTTCTTCTGTAGGCTTTTGCATAAGGCTTTTTTAAACGCTTTTGTTAGTGAGATTAAGTTAACAAGATTAGTTTAGCTAGAATACGCGCTGTCTGGAATACGCGCTGTCTGGAATACGCGCTGTCTGGAATACGCGCTGTAAGTATGCGCTGTTTTATAGCTTAAAAACACTGGCTAAAAAATCGGCCATCAATCTGGTAAAACCACCGTTTATTCTGCTATACTGGCTAATTCGCTGTGGGCACAGATAAACGTGTCTCATTCACTATAAAGTGAACAAAAATACAGCAGCACGAGTAGCAAAGATATAGCCGAACATAACGGGCAGATCCGAACCCGAGCAGATGTGCATCGCAACATAATGGTTTAGACCAGCGTGGCATCGAGCATTAACGGCCTTGATACAAAAGCAGTACTACAGCAGAACGGGGAACATACCTAGACGTATGTTGTCTTTTCTATTGCAAACTAATTGAATGTGAGAAGTGTAGGTTATATGGCGCAAAGCAAGCAGTCTCAGATTAAACTCCTGATTGCAAAAGGTAAAGAGCAAGGTTACTTAACCTTTGCAGAAGTAAACGACCACCTGCCGCAAGATATTGTCGATTCTGATCAAATCGAAGACATAATCCGCATGATTAACGACATGGGAATTCAAGTTTCTGAATCAGCTCCTGATGCAGACGAACTTCTCATGCAAGAAGCGAATGCTGATGAAGATGCTGCAGAAGCGGCAGCTCAGGCACTAGCTACTGTAGAAAGTGAAATTGGCCGTACGACTGACCCAGTTCGCATGTACATGCGTGAAATGGGTACGGTTGAACTTCTTACTCGTGAAGGCGAAATTGAAATCGCTAAACGAATTGAAGATGGTATCAACCAGGTACAATGTTCAGTTGCTGAATACCCAGAAGCTATCACTTATCTATTAGACCAGTGGGATCTTTACGAAGCAGAAGAAATTCGCTTGAGCGACATCATCTCTGGCTTTGTTGATCCTAACGATGAGCAAGACCTTGCTCCAACAGCTACTCACGTTGGTTCTGAATTATCTGAAGAAGAGTTAGATGATGAAGACGACGATGAAGATGATGACGATAGTGACGAAGACGATAGCGGTGTTGACCCAGAGTTAGCCCGTGAGCGTTTCACTGAGCTTCGTGAGCAATACCTTAAAACTCGTGAAGTTATCGAGAAGAAAGGCCGAGCTCATGCTGACTCTCGCACGCAAATCAATGCATTAAGCGATGTTTTCAAAGAATTCCGCCTAGTTCCAAAACAGTTCGATCGCATGGTTAAGAACATGCGTGAGATGATGGACAAAGTGCGTATTCAAGAGCGTCTAGTGATGAAGTTCTGCGTAGTTAACGCAAAAATGCCGAAGAAAGACTTCATCAAAGCATTTGCGGGCAACGAAACGTCTAATGCATGGTTACATGAAGCAGTTAAATCAGGTGCACCATACGCCGCTGACCTTGCTGTAAATCAGGAAGAAATTGAGCGCTGTATTAGCAAGATGAACCAAGTTGAACAGGAAACTGGCTTGGTGATCGCAGATATCAAAGACATCAACCGTCGCATGTCAATCGGTGAAGCGAAAGCACGTCGCGCGAAGAAAGAAATGGTTGAAGCTAACTTACGTCTTGTTATCTCAATTGCTAAGAAGTACACCAACCGTGGTCTTCAATTCCTAGACCTTATTCAAGAAGGTAACATTGGTCTAATGAAGGCGGTGGATAAGTTCGAATACCGTCGTGGTTATAAGTTCTCAACTTATGCAACGTGGTGGATTCGTCAGGCGATTACTCGCTCTATTGCTGATCAGGCGCGTACTATCCGTATCCCTGTTCACATGATTGAGACGATCAACAAGCTTAACCGTATCTCTCGTCAAATGCTTCAGGAAATGGGTCGTGAGCCTACTCCTGAAGAGTTGTCAGAGCGCATGTTAATGCCTGAAGACAAAATTCGTAAGGTACTTAAAATTGCTAAAGAGCCAATTTCGATGGAAACCCCTATCGGTGATGATGAAGATTCACATCTTGGCGACTTTATCGAGGACAGCACGATTATTCAGCCCCTCGACTCAGCAACTGGCGGTAGCTTGAAAGATGCAACGCAGGAAGTATTAGCAGGCCTTACTGCCCGTGAAGCAAAGGTACTTCGCATGCGTTTCGGTATTGACATGAATACCGACCACACCCTTGAAGAAGTAGGCAAGCAGTTTGACGTAACCCGTGAGCGTATTCGTCAAATCGAAGCGAAAGCACTTCGCAAACTTCGCCACCCTAGCCGTTCTGAGCAGCTACGCAGCTTCTTAGACGAATAGAAAAAGCATTGCTTTGACTAAAAATCCCCAGCTTTGGCTGGGGATTTTTTTATGCCTTCGTTTTATCCTAATTCCGCTTTACTAGCGCTAGTATCAATGACTTTTGAAATGTAATTGGCGCCTACAAAAAAGCCCCCTTGCGGAGGCCCTAAACAGCATTTGATAAGGTAGTGCGTGTTACACTCTGAATTGCTTCGCAATTGACTCAAGGTGCTGCGCCAGGTCAGCAAGCTCATTACACATGCTGCCTAATTCACCTGAACGACTTGCGGTTTGCTCGGTACGCTCATGAATTTCGTCAACGTGACGAACTATGTCAACCGCTACAGTGCGCTGGTCTTCGGTATTGTGCGCAATTTGCTCGTTCATTTGGTTGATGCGCCCAATAGTACTAGTAATGGTTTCTAGACTGCTTCCCGCTTTATTAGCCGTCTCTACACTGCTAGTTGCTTGTTCGGTACCACGAGACATTACCTCTACCGCTGAGTGAGCAGCATTTTGAAGCTGTTCAATAGTACTTTGAATTTCTTCCGTAGACTGCTGTGTGCGCGATGCTAGCGTTCTCACTTCATCTGCGACTACCGCAAAGCCTCTACCCTGCTCACCCGCTCTTGCGGCTTCAATGGCGGCATTTAGTGCTAACAGGTTGGTTTGCTCTGCAATACCTTTTATCACATCCAGCACCGAGCCAACTTTATTAGAATCAGACTCTAAACGGGCTATAACGTCAGCGGTTTCGCGTACGTTCTCAGCAAGCTGCTGAATACTGGTAACGGTTTGCTGTACGATTTGACGTCCTTCACTGGCCGCTGTTGTCGCTTTGTTAGCGTCGCTTGCCGCCTGCGCTGCGCTATGTGCAACACCGTCAACAGAGCCACTCATGGTATCTACCGCACGCTTAGCATTGGTTGCAGACTTTTGCTGTACATCAATAGTGCGCTGAGTTTCTTCCGTTACACCGCGTAAGTTCTGCGCTAGGTTTGATAGTGGTAAACTCGCTTCTACCACATCACGCACTACGCCTTGCAGTTTGTCCATAAATTGGTTGAACCAATACACCAACTCGCCAATTTCATCTTCGCTTTTGGTTTCTATGCGAACCGTTAGGTCACCGTTTTCTTGAGCAATATCTTTAAGGGAACGAACCACGTCATCAATACTTTGCTTAATGCCGCGAACAATAGGTACCGCTGTTCCAAACAGCAATATAGTCACAACCACGGCTAAAATGACGCCTGTGCTAATTAACGAAGTATTGGCACTGTCTGTGTTTTTAAATGCTTCTTCAAATGCCGCCTGTTGAGCATCACGAAATTGAGACATCGCAGCGATGGCACCATCGTATGACTGATTCATTTGGGCTGAGAGTTCGCCTAAACGACTGAAGTCGGCAGTGCCGTTGACCATAGACTGTGATACGTCGTAGGCAACATCGAAATAATTATCAAAGCCTGAGGAGATGCGGGAAATTTCACTACGAAATTCAGGGCTAATAGAAGCAATTTGGTTTAAGCCGCTTTTTGCTTCTTCGGCGAGCTCTTGCGCCATGGTAAGGGTGTCTTGATCACCAGTGGTCACTGCGCTCGCAAGGGTATCGCGAACCTTTTGCATATCAACTAAGGTCGATGCTGATAGTTGAAGGGCAGGAAATTGAACTTTCTGAACTTTTTCTAGCGTTGCACCATTATTGAGTGCGGTATACACAGTGATAAGCAAGTAAATAATAAAACTTAGCGCTGCGATCCCCGGTATGAGAAAAATCTTTGTCGCAATTGGCATTTTTTTTAGAAAGTTCATCAGCTATCCCACTGTTTTTTATAATTGCTTAACTACGTTTCAGTTTTACCTGAAAGAACATCATAACTAATTTATCTACCCAATAGCTAAAATCTTTAATGAAATTATGGCCTCGCACCAAAATGCAAGGCCATAACGAGTAGTTAGAACGTATAGTTTACGCCTACTTTGAGCAGTGTTGCATCATTTAGATCGTTTAGATCATCTGAATACCAAGTTACGTCAGTTTTAAGTGCAAAGCCTGGCTCAACGTCGTAACGAAGACCAACAGTAACTGCAGATACATCTAGCTCCTGTTGAGCAGCAATACCTGCCGCAGTTTGGTAAATACCCGGCGAGCCATTTGCGCCGTTCCAAGTAGCATCAACCACGGCATCACCTGTCGCAATCGTAGCAGGCAATGCAGCAATTAAACCTAGCTGAGTACCATTATCCGCTTCTTCAACTTCGTAAGTAATATGTGGTGTAAACTTGCCAAAGCGCATACCCGCCGTAACGTACCATGCTTTATTATCGGCAATAACAGAGCCATCAACTTCTGTTTGGGTAAATTCTGCACCCACAAACCAATCGTACTTATCGATATCAACAGCCACTTCAAAGAAGGTACCTGTATCTTCGTTAACGCTCAGGCCTTCAGCGGCTAAAGACGCCGCAGGAATAAAGGCACCATATTGATTTAAACCACCAACAAATGTGTCAAAGTCAGCATTCGCAGCACTTGTTTTAGCACGTGCAAGCAAAGTACGCGCACTGAACCAATCTCGTGTTGCTTCAAATGAAACAGCGACCACGTTTTCCAATTCTAACGCAGCAGGTGTTCCTGAAATGGTGGTATCAGCCTCAGTACGACCAACGGTAAACTGTGCACCATATTCCCAGTCACCTGAGTAGTTCATGTAGTCAACACGAACACCGTCAATGTTGTTGAAGTCAATGCCGTATACAGCATCTGGTGGTGTAAGCCAGTGATACGAGTAACCGATATCTAATGAAGCAGAATACTTAAATAAAGGCATGCGAAGACGGCCTGCACTGATGTTGAAGTTGTTGTTCAACATATAGGTCATGTACGCCCATTCAAAATCGGCGTCGTAATCTTCGCTACCACGACCAACCAGCTGGGCGGTCGCAGAGAGCTTATCGCTAACATCACCACGAACCTGAAGGCCAAATACACTTGCAGGGTCGAAGTTAAAGTCGCTGTCGTAATCGTATACTGACTCGTCATCGTCTAGTGTCATACCACCAATAAGGTTTGCAAAGCCGTTGATTTGAATATCAGCCAGTGCCGGAGTAGCTAACAGGCCAGCCATAGATAAGATAGCAAGTTTGGTTTTCATGCGTGTTCCTTAAATTCTTTGTATAAACGGTCAGTTAAAAGGTAGCGACTACTCGTACGCTGTCGTTAACAGCGCCAGCGTCGACGTAACCAATTGCGCCAGGGTTTCCTGCTACTGCAGATATAACTTCTGCATCGCTACCCAGAGCTTTTGGTGGTTGACCTTTACCGGTAAATACTAGTTTTGACCAAAACGCAGTTAATTGTGCTGCGGTTTTGTTTAATACCTTGCCGTTAAATTCATCAGTGGCAGATTGGCCTTCAGCTAACGCAACTGGCTCAGCTTGCGTACCGCTTGGAAACGCCTTTGCTTTATTTAGAAATAAACGGCTAATGCTATCTTTATCGAGGGTGTCAGCGTTACTTGGATGAACAATAACTGCTACATCGGCAAAAGCTACGTTACAGCACAATCCTGCTGCAAGTATCCATTTCTTCATGATATGTCCTCTAGAGTCTGTTGAATGCTTGCTCTTCGCTTTTAACTTTCTTGCTCACCCGTTTGAACGGAAAGTGGAAGCTTTTAAACGGCTTGAGACAAACATGTGCGTGTGTGCTTATACTCATACAACGGAGTAAGTATTAGTCACAATTGCCATATTCGCCAATTTGAGCGTGAAAATTTTAGCGTTTAAAAATTAATGACTTATACAAGCGTTTGATTTTGGCGCGAAGTGTAGATGAAGTTGTAAGTTAAGCAACTATACAAATGTCTAATACATACCTTTATGCATTATGGCTACAAATAAGAATTTATGATGAGAGCAATAAAAAGCAAATTATTTTATCTTTTTCAGTAAGTTAAGGGGTTTCACCATAAAACACTTAGTGATAAGCGCTGATATTTACGTATGTAAAAACATACGGAAAGATAACCCTTATAGCCCCTTCCTGTATATTTTTTTAATCAGCCCTTGTTGAGCGTGTATTAACTAAAATAAAGGCTAAGCGGGCTTTACCCCGCTATAATGGTTACGATTCGCCTTTTTTATAAGGGATTGACTGCTCCAGCGTCTCTATCTCCATTGTTCGTTGAAGTGGAGAACCGGTGTTTCTTGCCAGCCAACTATAAGCGGTGGGAACAACATAAAGTGTCATGAAGGCAGAAACGAGAACACCAGAGAAAATGACCATACCAATAACCATTCTGCTTTCTGCTCCTGGTCCAGACGCGAGTACAAGTGGTAAGGAGCTAAATACCGTAGTGAAGCCGGTCATTACGATAGGACGTAGGCGCTGCGCGGCTGCGCGTTTAAGCGCATATTCAAACTCCATACCGGCATCCCGTAGCTGGTTTGCAAACTCGACAATAAGAATACCGTTTTTTGCGGCAAGTCCAATTAGCATAACCAAACCAATTTGACTGTATATATTGATCGTCATATCGCTAAAGAATAGCCCGATATAGGCTCCAACAAGCGCCAGCGGCACGGTCAGCATGATGACTAGCGGGTGCACCCAGCTTTCAAATTGCGCAGCCAATATTAAGTAAGTGACAGCGAGTGCCAGCATAAATACATATACAAATGAATTACCCGCTTCCTGATACAGCTGTGACTCGCCTTTGTAATCTATTGATACATTGTCAGGCAGCTCTGTACTTACAATGTTTTCTAAATATTCAAGTGCCTGCCCTAGCGTATAACCGTCCGCCAAGTTGGCAGAAATAGTGACAGCACGCATTCTGTTGTAGCGATTTAACTGTGCTGACGTGGCTTGCTCTTCAAACGTGAGTAAATTGTCCATAGGAATGAGCTCGCCAGTGCGGGATGAACGCACGTACAAATTTTCTATGCTGTTAGGGCTTCGAAAATCTTCCTCTATACCTTCCATGATGACATCGTATTCTTCGCCCCTATCAAGGAATGTTGACACCCTACGCTGACCCAGCATCACTTCCAGTGTGCCGCCAATATCACTAATTGATACCCCAAGATCAGCGGCCCTGTCGCGGTTAATATTCACCAATAGCTGTGGTGAGGTTTCTTTATAATCGGAGTCTAGTCGAATGAGCCTTGGGTTCTGCGCTGCCTTTTGTAGAACAATGTCTCGCCATTCAACCAGATTTTCGTAGGTATCGCCTTGTAAGACGAACTGAACAGGACGGCCGAGGCCTCCTCCAGAAATCCCGCTGCGCATGATGGCAAAAGCACGAACGTCAGGCACGCTGTTAAGTTTGGCGCTGATTTCATCCATGAGCGAAAATGTACTGAAATCTCGCTCATCCCAGTCTGCAGACCCCACAATTGCGATACCCGCATTACCGCCGAAACCAGGTGTTCTAACCAAAAGGCGATTGATTTTCCCACTCTCGCGGTAAGGCATTAAGATACTTTCAATCTTTTCGAGATTCTTTGCGTTACTTTCGAAACTAGCCCCTTCCTGCGCGTTCATCAAAATGAAGAAATTGCCTCTGTCTTCTTTGGGAACGAACTCGCTAGGCACTTTTTCAGAAAGCTGTACCAATGCAACGATAGCAATAGCAAGCATAAGCAGCATCAGAATAGGCTGATGCAACGTTTTACCTAGCGTATTGAAGTAGCCGTTCTCAAGTTTAGAGAACTGCTTGTCCATCCAACTTCCAAAGCCAGATGATCGGGTTCTTTTTTTAAGGATTTTCGACGCCATCATAGGCGACAACGTAAGTGCGGTAAAGCTTGAAAACGCTACCGCAGCAGCTATGGCCAATGCGAACTCCGTAAATAGCCTTCCAATGTTGCCCTCAAGGAAAACCAACGGTACAAACACAGAAATAAGCACCAGCGTTGTTGCAATAACCGCAAACCCAACTTCTTTAGCGCCGCGGTAGGCGGCCAAAATAGGTGGTTCGCCCATTTCTATGCGTCGGTAGATGTTCTCAAGCACAACTATGGCGTCATCCACCACCAAACCGATGGCTAGCACCATAGCAAGCAGGGTAAGAAGGTTGATCGAAAACCCCAGTGCATACATCACGATAAAAGCGGCAATAATAGAAACGGGTACGGTAACTGCCGGAATCAACGTGGCGCGAATATTACCTAGGAAAAGGTAAATAACGATCACCACCATTAGCATCGCTATACCTAAAGTCTCATATACTTCATCAATCGACGCCTCAATAAATACCGACGAATCATAGCTGGGTACAATAAAAATATTATCAGGAAGGGTGGCTTCAATTCTTTCAATTTGCGCTTTCGCTGCACGGGCAACGTCTAAGGTGTTGGCTTTGGACTGCTTAATAATACCGAGTCCAATCATATTGACCCCATCACCACGAAACTCGGTTTCGTCATCTTCGGCGGTTAATTCAACATGGGCTATTTCGCCAAGCCGCACAAGATAGCCGTTGTCGCCTATCGCAACCGTCAGCGCGGCAAAGTCGTCAGGTGTAAGAAAGGTTCGCGCAACCCGTACTTCAAAGTTACGGTCAGTACTTTCCACTTCCCCCGCCGGTAATTCCACATTCTCGGCGCGAATGACTTGCTCTACATCGTTTACCGTAATACCTCTTGCCGCCATTGCATTGCGGTCTAAGAACACTTTCATGGCATAGCGCCTGCCTCCCCCAATTTGAACTCGGGCGACACCATCGACAATTGAAAGCCTATCCACTAATACGCGCTCGGCGTAGTCAGTTAGCTCCATGGTATTTAGGTTTGTGCTTCGCAGGTTGTACCATACCACGGCGCTTTCATCGGAATTTGCTTTAGACACCTCAGGAGGATCAGCTTGGTCAGGCAAGTTATTGAGTGCGCGACTTACTCGCTCGCGCACGTCATTCGCGGCAGCATCAATGTCACGAGAGAGCTTAAATTCAATAGTAATGTCTGAACGACCATTACGAGAGGTCGAGGTAACGTTTTTTATCCCCTCTATACCCGATATTCTATCTTCCAATAGCTGGGTGATCCGAGTCTCAACAATATTAGCCGATGCCCCTGTGTAGGTCGTACTCACCGAGACAATCGGTGGGTCGATATCAGGGTATTCACGCAAACTCAACATGGTAAAAGCGACAATACCGAAAATGATCAGCAGTAAATTGATAACTGTTGCAAAAACGGGGCGCTTTACAGAAACGTCTGACAGTAACATGACGGCAAGCTCCCTTAGCGGTTTAACACATTAACCGGAGATTGGTCGCGCACCCGAAGTGTGCCCTCGGTAATGACTTCGTCGCCTTCGTTTAGCCCACTCACAATTTGTACTAGCCCAGGACGACGCTCTCCAATCACCACTTCGGTTTGCTGTGCAACGTTATCATTAACCACATACACGTATTGCTTGTCTTGTACAGGAACCAGTGCCTTTTCCGGAAGTACCAAGGTGTTAAGCACGCGCTTTTCTACCACCACAGTAAGCAGCATACCGGGGCGCAGGCGATTGTCTTTATTGTCAATTGTGGCACGCACACGAATAGAGCGGCTAATTGGGTCAAGGCGCGTATCAATGTTGGTGATTTTCCCTGTAAATTCTTCTCCAGGGTAAGCCACCGAAGATGCACTTAATGTCTGCCCTTTCGCCACGCTTGCAAGGTGATTTTCAGCAATACTGAAATCGACCTTAATTAGACTGATGTCATCTAAAGTAGTGATAGTGTCACCAGGTTGCACCAAAGAGCCGATACTGATTTCGCGATTACCTAATAGTCCGCTAAATGGAGCGCGTATCTGCAAGTCATTTAGCTGAGCTAGCGCAACATCTAGCTGAGCTTGTAAGGCTTTAACCCGTGCTTGCTGCTCGTCAAGAAGTTGTTCAGAGGTAGCGTTTGACTGACGCAAGTCAGAAATTCGCGTGAACTGGCGTTTGGCCTCATCAATATTCGCCTTAAGTTCCTCTACCCTGGCGCGTTCTTCCGTATTGTTTAGCTGAACCAGTAACTCGCCTTCGGTGGCTTTATCGCCGTCTTCAAAATTAATCGTTTTTACGGTATCGGTGACTTGTGCGGTAATATTCACCGACTCATTGGCGGTAGCAGTACCTAATGACTCAATCGTAATGGGGAATGCCTGTGATGATACCAAGGCTGTTTTTACCGGCGTCGCCCGCACGCTACTATTACTCGCGCTCTCTTCTTCGGGCATATTCAAATACACTACAACACCTGCAAGTAGTACTACGCCAAGCAACAAAGGCGATAAAGATAATCGTGAAGACATAACCTTTCCTATAGGTAAAAAAGTATCCCATCACGTATTTTTCAAAACGTTTAGGATACTCAAGTACACAAAATCCGCTTACGATTCTTCGCAAGCGCCGCTATACGTTAAGATTGTGTACCGCGTTATTATTTTTAGTTGTGTTATATTTGCGTAGAGTCTGTCTTTTAATATTGATTATTTTTAAAACAATCACAAACAGCTTCTAGAGTATTTTACCCAAATCGATGGTCATCTTATTTCGCTTATCAGCTATATTCGCTGTTTTAACGCTTTTCGCATGTTCACAGTCTTCACCCAACGCGCCGGTTTGTCGCGTTTCCGATAGGCTTTTATCTCAACAAAACCAAGTTGGAGAAAACAGTCCAGCCCCTTTGATTGCTGCCGCGTGCCTAGTCAAAACAAATAATAAGGTACTGTTAGTAGAACACCGTCTTTCAGGTAAATTGGATTTTCCTGGTGGAGGGGTGCTTGAAAATGAATCGGTCGCCTGTACTGCACACAGAGAAACGTGGGAAGAAACTGGGTTCAATGTTGAAGTTACCCAATATTTATCCACCACATCTAATGGACTGGCTATATTTGGTTGTGATTTAGATGCTGGTATTGAGACCCTTCCAGACGCCTTCGATGCGCCTCCTTGGGCCAAATTAGAGATAAAAAAACTCGTAAAAGCCAACCCCTTTACCCTTGACCACGACGCAATGCGTTTCGCTGACGATCTTATTCCCTTGCGCGATGGCTACACCCAATTCGATATAACGCAGCACTGACAAAGCATTGTTCATTGTTGCGGGTATTGGTAAATTGTCACCATGAAAAGAATAGGAGAAGTGGCTTGTTTTCACTGCCAACCTTAAGCCTTAAAGGCAAAGTATCTGAACAAGAATGGCAAACTCGTGTCGATTTAGCAGCATGCTATCGGTTAGTGGCAGATATGCGATGGGGCGACCTTATTTACACGCATATCTCAGCTAAGGTACCGGGCACTGATCATTACTTGGTTAACGCCTTTGGCCTGACGTTTGACGAGGTTACCGCCTCTAACCTGGTTAAGGTCGATTTAGAGGGTAACATCCTTGACGATACACCTTACGGCATCAACCCCGCTGGCTTCACCATTCACAGTGCTATCCACGAAGTGCGCCACGATGCCCAATGCGTTATTCACCTGCATACACTAGCCACAATCTCAGTCGCATCTGTTAAAGGCGGGCTTAAGCCCTGGAGCCAGTATTCAATGTTTTCGCTACCATCACTTTCTTATCACAGCTACGAAGGTTTAGCCGTTGATGATAGTGAAAAGAAACGTTTGCAGGACGATCTTGGCGACACTAATCACATGCTTTTGCCTAATCACGGCGGTCTAACCCTTGGCCCCACCGTCGGTGACGCCTTTATGCGCTTTTACGATTTGCAGCGTGCGTGCGAAATTCAGCTTGCCCTGATGCAGTCTAATGAAGAGGTTATCGAGATACCGCAAAGCATTATTGATGGCATATACGCACAGGCTAATGTGGTTCACAGCGGCGAAACAGGCGGCCAAAAAGCATGGCCTGCCATGCTTCGCAAAGCTTACAAACTAGACCCGGGCTTCTGCGAATAATTTAGCTTAGCCAGCTAAACGCCAACTTATTTCAAACAGGAATTGTTTATACATTATGAAAGTCACCAAAGTAGAAATTTTTGATATCGAATGCCCTAAGCGCCCTCAGTGGAACCCGGTTTTCGTACGCGTTTACACCGACGAAGGTATTACCGGTGTGGGCGAAGCAGGACTGGCTTATGATTGGGGTCACAGCGCCGCTGCACACATGATTAAAGAAATTGCCGAAGCCATGCTGATTGGCTTTAATCCTTTTCACACTGAACTGCTATGGTCGAGAATGCTGCGCGAAGGCTTTTGGGGATTAGGCGGCGGCCCGGTTATTTATGCTGCGATGAGCGCTATTGATACAGCACTTTGGGACATTAAAGGCAAAGCGCTTGGCTTACCGGTTTACGAATTACTGGGTGGCAAAACTAATGGCAAGCTCCGTAGCTACGCTAGCCAGCTACAGTTTGATTGGGACAAAGAAGTAACCAAGCTTAACGACCCCGCTGACTATGCTCGCGCCACTGAAAAAGCACTTAAAGATGGTTACGATGCGGTTAAAGTTGACCCCATCGTTTACGATAAAGACGGCAACACCCATTTCGACAGAACCAAACTATTCACTAAGCCCGAGCTTAAACTTTTCAAAGCCCGTCTTCAGGCGATTAGAGACACAATGGGCGAAGATGGCGACATCATCTTTGAATGTCACAGCTTATTAGGTGCATCAACGGCTATCCAGCTGGGTGACATCGTTGAAGAAATTGGCTGTCTATATTACGAAGAGCCAGTGAATTACCTTAACTCGAAGCTTCACGACAAAGTAGCGAAGAACGTGAATGTGCCTATTGCGGGCGGTGAGCGCTTGTACCACCGCTGGGATGTACGCCCTTACCTTGAAGACCAATCTATTGATGTACTTCAGCCTGACGTTGGCCTTTGTGGTGGTTTCACCGAAGCGAAAAAGGTGTGTGATTATGCCGACATTTACGATGTACGTATTCAGGCTCACGTTTGCGGAGGCCCTGTAGCGACAGCGGCAAGCCTGCATCTAGAAACGGCCATTCCAAACTTCTTAATTCACGAGCACCATACCTACGCTATTAAAGATTGGAACCGTGAACTTTGCATTCAAGATCCTCAGCCAGTAAACGGCTTCATTGAAGCGCCTGACACACCGGGAATTGGTATCGATCTAAACGATGAGGTGGTTTATCGCTCGCCGCACATGACGGTAACTGAGCTTAAATAAAGCTGAAACCCAACGGGTTTATTGAAGGCAATAAACCCTAGGCTAGTTCAGCAGCTCAACTAAGCTAGCTTTATGCGATGTCGTACCATCGCTTCGCATTTTCGTACAGCAGCGCCGCTTTTTGAGTTACAGAAAGCGGCGTTGTCATATCAATGAATCCATGCCAAAGCGCGGCATACGGCATTCGCCACTGACACAGCGGAAAGTTGCTGGCAAACATCATGTGATCTGTGCCAACGGTGTCCAGCAAGGTTTCAAAAATATAAGACGCACGCTGCCACAGCCAACGGCGATCTTGCATTTCTAATCCTGAGAACTTAAACACAACTTGCTGCGTTTCATTCAAGTCGCGAATACTCTGCCGCCATGTTTTAAACGCAAAGCTATTTACATCAATCGGCGCTATTGCGGCATGGTTTATAGCCACTTTTAGCGAGGGTGTTTGTTCTAGTACCGTTAGCAACGCATGCACAGCATTGCTATCTGTAAGATTTAACTGCGCTTCAAAAGACAAGCCTTGCGACGCCATATGATGAACTCCCCATTTAACTTTAGGGGTGCGTAAAAGTACTTTAGCATCGTCATCTAATATGTGACGAAGCCCACGTATTGAGTGGTACCGCTTTAGCTTATCGATATGACTGCCAACATTATTTCCTGTTAAATCGATACACCCAACTGAACGGAATGGCAGCGTACAATGACGCTCCAAGAACGCAATTTCACGCCAGGGTCTTTCGTTATCGTAACCCGCTTCAATGTGAACAAAACCGCCTAACTGCCCTAACGACGCGCAATAGAGCATGTGCTCTGTAGTATGTTTTGCAATCGCTTTTTTATCTGGCCAAAAAGGGGCATTGGCTGGTTTCAGCCAATTATAGTGCCCTTCGTTTAAGGCAAAGAAGTGAATATGAGGGTCTATCCAAGTGATTGAAGGCTTGCTCATCTTTGTTTATAAAACCTTGGTTTATACTATTGCTGATAAGGCATTTCGCGTTGCTTTTCTGTTCAGCTCTTTCTATTGTGCTGTGTAGCCCCCATCCACCGCATACAAGCTACCCGTGATGAACGACGCTTTGTTGCTGCATAGGAAATAAGTCAATTCAGCTACGTCTTCGGGTTGGCCCAAACGTCCAATAGGTTGTGCAGCGGCTTCTTCAGCTACCACTTCATTTTTATCTGCCCCGGAACGTGCCACATATTTATCAATGGCGTTATGAAATAGAGGTGTTTCGATGGTACCCGGGCAGACCGCGTTAACGCGGATATTATAGGGTGCGTAGTCAAGCGCGGTGGTTTTCGCCATAGACGCCAACGCACCTTTGCTGACACCGTAGGCGAACGAATTGCGCTTTCCTATAAAGGACTGATCTGAGCCCATCACCACAATCGCGCCGCTGCCCTGCTCTTTCATGGTTGGCAGGCAAGACTTAATCGCGCCATACGCTCCTTTTACGTTCAAGTTTAGTACCTTATCAAGCAGCGCTTCATCAGTGTCTTCAATGGTTGCTGAAACATGTATACCGGCATTACATACCAATGCGTCTATGCGTTGATAAGAACTAATAACCTCATTCACCGCGGCTTCAATATTACGCACAACACTTACATCACACGGCTTCCAGATAGCATTAAGTAACGCTTGCTCAAAGTCTCTGATATCTAAATTAATGACTTGATAACCGTTTTGACTAAACAGCTTGCATACCGCAAAACCGATACCCAAGCTTCCCCCCGTTACAATGCAAACCGGGCTCTGCGCATCATCACTGCTATATTTAAGGTTTTTCTTCGCGCTTTCTGAATTCATGTTTTTATGTACCGTGTTGCTTGTGCGTATGTGAACGGGTTATTTCAATGTAGGCTAAGCATGCCAGTGAAAATTTGGATTGCAAGCGAGCTTACTACTTGAGTTCACTTTTCTATATTAACACCAATGCGTCAGACATCATCACCAGAGCCTGTGTGACCTTTGCTGCGCATTAAAAGTCAACGAATCTTGGTAAACCTATGTGTTTCTCTCATATCAGTCCGCATAGATCATTACCCACATCATCCAAATTTATTATTAACTTTCCTTTAACGGACTATTCGGACTACGCTTTTTGTGACTATAATAGACAAAATTAAAACACTTGTTTGAAAAAAGGAGTCATCCATGCCTCTGTACCACGCCCCTACGACTGATTTTCAGTTCTTGTTAAAAGACTGGCTTGGACTTGATGCTCACTACGAAAAGCTCGGTATCAGCGACTTTGATAGCGAACTTGCCAACGAAATTATTGCACAGGGTGCAAAGTTTGCTTTGGATGTGGTTGCCCCTCTTAACCGTGAAGGCGATGAAGAAGGCTGTACGCTAAAAGACGGCAGCATTACCACGCCTAAAGGCTTCGCTGATGCCTATCAGGAATATGTTGCTAACGGCTGGAATGCAATGCTAGGTACTGCCGAGTACGACGGGCAGGACTTGCCGTACACCATGGCTGTGCCTGTTCACGAAATGCTAAACGCGGCGAACTTAAGCTGGCGTTTAACCACCATGCTTACTGAAAGCGCAACACTTGCGGTTACTAAACACGCCAGTAAAGAATTAAAAGATATCTACCTTGCTAAGCTAATCAGCGGTGAGTGGACAGGTACCATGAACCTGACCGAACCTCATGCAGGAACAGATTTGAGCTTGCTTAGTACCAAAGCAGAGCCACAAGGCGACGGCAGCTATAAAGTCACCGGTAATAAGATCTTTATTACCGCAGGTGATCACGATTGGAGTTCGAACGTTATTCACCTTGTTCTAGCTCGTCTACCTGACGCCCCTAAAGGCGTTAAAGGCATCAGCTTATTCTTAGTGCCCAAGTTCTTTCCAGATGCCAGCAATGAGCCTGGTGAGGCGAACAGCTTGTCAGTGGGAAGCATCGAACACAAAATGGGGATCAAAGCGAGCCCGACTTGTGTGATGAATTTTGACGGTGCAACGGGTTACCTTGTAGGTGAAGAAAACCAAGGGCTGGCATGCATGTTCACCATGATGAACGATGCACGCTTCCAAGTAGGTCTGCAAGGTTTAGGGGCGGCAGAAGCCTCTTACCAAGGCGCGCTGACCTATGCCCGCGAGCGCGTTCAGTCTCGCGCACCTCAGGGTATTCAAAATCCAGAAGGCAAAGCAGACCCAATCGTCTTTCAACCTGACGTAGCGCGTATGTTACTTACGCAGAAATCACTGATTGAAGGCTGCCGTGCACTTTCACTTTTCTATGCCAAGTTTATGGACGTTGAGAAGCTTGGTGAAGGTCAAGAAAAAGAAGATGCCGACAAGATACTTCAGTTTTTAACTCCAATCTGCAAAGCTTTTATGACGGATATGGGCCTTGAGACCACCAGCCTAGGTGTACAAGTATTTGGTGGTCACGGCTTTATTCGTGAATGGGGTATGGAACAACTTATGCGCGACGTGCGCATTGCTATGTTATATGAAGGCACCAACGGTATTCAGGCGCTAGACCTTATTGGTCGTAAGCTTACCCGAGATGGCGGTCAAATGATGGAAGCGACCTATAATGCGTTTAACGCTTTAGTTAGCGACATTCAAGACAGTGAGGCGAAGGGTCTGGCTCAAGGAATTCTTGATGACTGGCGTGCATCTTCAGCCGATTGCTTAGGTATGGATGCAACCACTGCTGCGGCAGCTGCCTGTGATTATTTGGCGTACAGCGCCTATTCACTGATTGGGGTACTGTGGTATAGCATGGCTGACAAAGCGCAGGCATCAGGTAATGCGGTACTTGCAGCGTCTAAGATGAAGACACGTGACTTCTATATGGAACGTATCTTGGTACGTCGCGATGCGCACAAAGCCGCTTATAAAGCTGGCCCTGAAAGCACCCTTGCAATATCAGGTAATGAGTTTGATTATCTGTAGGCAGCTTATATTGCTATAGCCCGTGAAATATGGGCTATGAATGCAAAAAAGGTCACTATATGTGACCTTTTTTATTATGACTTGAACGAAACTATTAGTCGTTCGCTGCTACTTGGGTTGAAAAGGTATCTGAAAACCAATCGTTAAGCATCGCTTTTTCATAAGAAAGCGATTCCGTGCGATTGCGACGAATATTCGACTCCATAAAATCCATATCTTTAAGTTTCACATCTTCACCACTTAAAATGACCTGACCGTCGGCATTAGCCAACGAGTAGCTAAATGTCATTCTAGGAATATCAACGCGCTTAATGATACGGACGTCGCTACCGGCGCCGTTACCGAAACCGACAAACTGGCTTGGCCAAACTTGGCCAGCTAAATCAACATTTGTTACTGTCATTGACAGCACTTGCGACTCAGGTAAATCACTGGCCAAATCTACAATATGTTCTTCAAGCTCTTGTAGCGTTCGTTCGCGGAACCGTTTACGAGATTCATTGGTTGGTCTTACATCGCTATAAGACTCAGGTTCTTCCCACGTTATCTTCACCTCAGCGGCTTGAGTGGGAGCAAAGACGGTAAGGAGTCCCACCGCTGTGGCGCAGCTTAAACAAGAAAAAGTACGTAATTTATTCACTTTTATGCTCCTAAATTCAGTCGTTTAAACTATGAGTTAGCAAGACATTTAGAGAAAGCTTAGCATGCAGCAATTGTCGGCTTTTATATCAGCTTTATATTTAACCAGCCTTGTTAAAATTGGCTAGTCTCGCTTTGCTACTTGCATAACTGACGACTGTTTAATGATTAGGCATAGTTGAACGCGTTTAGTTCCCGTAAAGTTGGGGTTTATATCGTCCTTTTCACAATAGGTGTGATAAAAACGTTTAACGCTTGCGCTATCAGCGGTGATTTGCTGAACATATGTTTGCTGGTAAGGCTTTAAGGGACTCAGCTGGATACTAATTTTATCTTGTAAACTACGCAGTTCTTCTCGCTCCGGTAAGGTGGCAATTGAAACTAGCCATTCAGAAAGCGAGTTCTGGATATCTTCAAAGAGATACTGAACAAAAGGAGACCGCAGCACAATTACCAAAACAATAATTTCAGCAGCGATGATAAAGAACCTTAACATGACTTCTCAGCTAACTTTGACAGACGTTTACTACAAATAGCGCCAATTTTTTAGCACCTTTCTCACTATGTGCTCAACTACACTTTGCCAATTTACATTTTCACAATGCTCACTGTACACGATTCAAACAGTAATTGACCACATTATTATCGACGATAATAGGGTCATATCGGTTTACCTGTAAATACAGTAAACTATACTCATGTATAGTAGGTAACGCCTAATCGTCAATGTTGGGTATCAAATGGCATCTGGCCGTTATATTAATCCTCATTATTCACGTAGCTGTATTTAACTATTTATAAAGTTACATAGACTGAGGAAATCAAGATAAAAAACGACTTATGTTCTGAAGTTTCAGTATTGACTGAAACTTTAAAAAGATACACCATACGCTGCATTATTGATCTACATTAAATATGACGTTTTGAACGCAGTTTTACTGCACAGGCAGTTCGTTACGTCACATAAGGTTAAGCTATGAATGAACAAATACCGGTAAAGACCGTTACACCGGTAAAAGTACATAAACCCAAAGGTAGACCTGAGGGTAAACGCCACGACTCTCGTAGCCGTATCTATGTGCGGGCTGTACAAGGCCCTTTAGAGACGTTTAGACGCATGTTTGGCCTTTTCTTTTTGGGCCTCTTTGCCATCATTCCATGGATTCAGTATAACGGGCATCAAGCCGTGCTACTCGATATTGGTGAGCAGCGATTTACTATATTCTCACTAACCTTGTGGCCTCAAGATCTCACTTTACTGGCCTACATATTTATTGTTTCCGCCTTTGCTCTGTTCTTCGTCACCACTTTCGCTGGTCGAGTGTGGTGTGGATTTATGTGTCCTCAAACAACGTGGGTATATATTTATACGTGGTTCGAAGAGAAATTCGAAGGCCCGCGCAACAAGCGTATAGCGCTGGATGCACGCAAAATGGATGCAGATAAATTTTTGCGTAAAACAGCTAAGCACACCGCTTGGGTATTGGTAGCGCTGTTAACGTCTTTAACCTTCGTTGGCTATTTTACGCCAGTTGATGAACTGTTTATCGATTTTGTGACATTTAACACCAGCTTCTGGGCAGGTTTATCGGTTATTTTCTTTGCCGTATGTACCTACGGAAACGCTGGCTACATGCGCGAAATCATGTGCACGCACATATGCCCGTATGCGCGTTTTCAGTCTGCCATGTTCGACAAAGACACGTTTACTGTATCGTACGATGCAAAGCGTGGAGAGCAACGCGGCCCGCGACCACGCAAACTTAGTCACGAGCAAGTAAAGGAAAAAGGGTTAGGCGACTGTATAGACTGTAACCTGTGTGTTCAGGTATGCCCAACCGGTATCGATATTCGAAATGGCTTACAATACGAATGCATCAACTGCGGCGCCTGTGTTGATGCGTGTAACGGTGTTATGGATAAAATGGGTTATCCTAAAGGCCTGATCAGCTTTACCTCGGAAGAAGAACTAGCTGGCGGTAAGACTCACATTTTACGTCCAAAGTTAATTGGTTACTTTGTGGTTTTAGTGGTGATGACAGGCTTGTTGTTTGCCAATATTTGGATGCGCAGCCCCACCGAAGTTGACATTATCCGCGACAGAAACTCGCTATACCGCGAAACGAATGAGGGACTAATTGAGAACGTTTATACAATAAAAGTACTTAACAAAACACAGCAAACCCAAACCTACTCTATTGCTGTAAAAGGTTTGCCTGACTATAAGTACATTGGTGAGCAAACTGTAACAGTTGAAGGCGGTGCGGTGTATAGCACGCCAATTTCAGTTGCAACTGACGCCTATAATCTGGAAGATACGGTTACCGATATTTTTATCAGTGTAACCACCACTATTGATGGGGAAACGGTTACTGTTGATGAGCCAACAAAGTTCCTTTATCGATGACAGATTTTTCATTCTCTGGCCTCAGCCCAGACACCATATTAGATGCCCTGGAAAGTCAGGGCATTTTTCTTCAAAGCGGTTTGCTAGCACTAAATAGTTATGAAAACCGCGTCTATCAGTTTTTGGCTGAAGACGGTCAGCGCTATGTAGCAAAATTCTATCGCCCAGGTCGATGGACCGACGCTCAAATTCTTGAAGAACACGCGTTTGCTGCAGAGCTAATCGAAAACGAAATTCCATTGGCTGCGCCCATTTCTCTCAATGGCAGCACGCTGCATCATCACACCGTGGCCGAAACTGACTATCGATTTGCGTTATTTCCTTCGGTAGGCGGCAGGCAATTCGAAAATGACAACCTTGATCAACTCGAATGGATGGGGCGTTTCATTGGCCGTATTCACCGCGTGGCCCATGCTAAAGGGTTTGCACATCGTCCCTCGATTGATATTGAAAGTTACCTCGGTGAACCGAAGCAGGTGCTTACGCAAAGCACACTGCTGCCAGAGCATCTAAAGACAGCATTTTTTGCCATACTTAACCCCGTGATTGACGCCACGAAAAAAGCGTATAACCCAACATCTAGTATTCGGCTTCACGGTGACTGCCACCCAGGCAATATACTGTGGCGCGATGGCCCTACTTTTGTTGATCTTGATGATTGCCGCATGGGCCCTGCTATCCAAGATTTGTGGATGATGCTAAGCGGCGACCGCCAACAACAACTATTGCAGCTCGATACTTTGGTTGAAGCATACGAGGAGTTTCACCCGTTTGACACTGCACAGTTGCCACTTATTGAGCCCCTCCGCGCTATGCGAATGGTGCATTACATGGCATGGCTTTCACGACGCTGGGAAGACCCTGCTTTTCCGCGGGCATTTCCTTGGTTTGCTGAAGGTAAATATTGGGAAGGCCAAATACTTGCTTTGAAAGAACAGCTATCGGCCCTTCAAGAGCCTCCACTGAAATTAGGATATTGAGCCAGCCCCTTTACTGCTGAAAAAACGCTTTTTCCATGACCGTTGCCGATAATCTTATGGCGGTTACGAAAAAGCGTAAGGTATAAGAAACCGTATTCGCTATCACTTTTTAACTTAGATATAATCGACAGTGTGTAGGTGCTCTTGTCTAGCTCCGTATTATACCAGTCCGCATAGATAATTACCCACTCAGCGAGAGTTAAAATGTTCGTAATCGCGGCGTGTTACCGTAGGTATAGTGGTTCTACATCAAGGTAACACAACAAAGAGTACGAACATTTTAAACTCGCCCTTCGGGAAGGTCTGGCAAGCTTCCTAGCTGCATTCTGGGAATTTGAAAGGGAACAGCCATTCCTGCATTCCCACGCTTTGCTATGAAGCTTGCCAGCGCCTTCTGAGTGGGCAATGATCTATGCGGATTGGTATTAACTACGGCGACAAGGGTTAAACGGGAAATCAGTGAAAAACTGATGCTGCCCCCGCAACGGTAAACTCAACGCGTTGTCGTTTTCTTTTCATACGCCACTGTCTTTTATGCGTTAGGTATTTAACGCCATTAGATGGGAAGGCAAAAGAGCTATTACATTTTTAGTAATGGTGAGTAAGCCCGGATACCGGCCTGTACTTCATGGTGTCGTTTGCTTGCTCACATCCATAATTAAGCAAAAACGTGCACTTTCCCTAATCATGTGCTCGGGTGGAGCGCATCAAAGACAACATAAAAACCATGCGTACACATTTTACTAAAGCAGCCCTTAGCGCTGCAGTTATTTCGTGCTTAAGCACACCTGCCTTTGCTCAAACTTATGACCAAGATATTGAAACCTTAACAGTAACAGGCACGCGTTTGCCTATTTCGTTAACCAAACTTCCTGGTTCAGTTTCGGTGCTAACTGAAAGCGACATTCAAGCTTCGGGCGCACTTCAACTTACCGATCTAATTCGCGGCCTACCTGGCGTTAGCTTGTCTCAGTCAGGCAGTCCTGGTGGCTTAACAGAGCTGCGCGTGCGCGGCGGTGAAACCAACCATCTACTTGTTTTAATTGATGGCGTTGTTGCCAACGACGTAGGCCAAGGAAGCCTGGTTGACCTTGCTCACTTAACTAGTACAAACGTGGTGCGCATAGAACTTCTTCGAGGCCCGCAAAGCGCAAGATGGGGCAGCGGCGCTATCGGTGGTGTATTGAGCATTACTACGAAGTCAGGCCAGTTTGCCGATAATGCGTCACACGTAGACTTCTCTGCTGGCGTTGGCACACAAGGTACATTGCAGGGCAGCATGAACGCGCGCTCGCAAAGCGATAACGTGGGTGTTTCAGCATACGCCAGCTACATTCGCACCGACGGCGACAACGTATCTCGTGTTGGTAACGAAGATGATGGCTACGATAACATGACCGCTGGTATTAATATTAATTATGCCGCAACGTCGGAGCATACGTTAATAGCTAACCTTCGCACGGTTCAGTACGAGAATGATTACGACGGCACTGATTTTGTGACGACAGGCCTTCCTGCTGACTCAGATAACGTGACGGATGGTTCACAAATTAGTGCGAAATTAAGATGGGAATTTGCTCCGGAAAATACAGGTTATCGCTCAGCGCTAAGTGCGCATTATCGCAAAGACGATAACGATAACACCGAGTCAGGTGCAGACACTGGCGGCACCACTGGTGAGCGCATAGAGTTAAACTGGACAGGTTTCTATACCATGGATAACTGGGATTTTGCTGGCGGTGTTGAATACCTACAGCGCCTTTTTACCCAGCGCGGCCCAATTGCATTTGGCGATCCGAACCAGAAGCAGCACGACAATACTTATAGCGTATTTGCCGAGACAAATGGCCAGCTAACCGAGTCGCTAACCGCAACACTAAGCGCACGATTCGACAACAACAGTGAGTTCGACAATGCCGTAAGTTATCGCGGTGGCCTTACGTGGCAGCTTAACGATTACTACGCTGTTTTTACCAGCTATGGTAAAGCTGTTAAAACCCCCACCTTCACCGAGCGCTTTGGCTACTTCCCTGCAAGCTTCATCGGCAACTCAAACCTAGAACCTGAAACCAGTGAAGAATGGGAAATAGGCGTTAAGGCAAACTGGAAATCACTGTCTGCACAAATCAGCGCATACACTACCGACCTTGAAGATGAAATCAATGGCTTCGTATTTGTGTCAGATTTGGGTGCATATAGTGCCGATAATATCGACGGTGAAAGCTCACGAGAAGGTATTGACCTAGAACTTAACTGGGACAGTGGCTATGGTGATTTTACCGCAGCGTATAGTTATCTAGATGCGGAACAAACCGACAATGGTATAACCACCACTGAACTGCGTCGTGCCCGTCACCAAGGCTCATTAACCTACAACACTGACTTTGGAACCCAGAAGTTCAGCTTCTATACCAAGCTAGCTTACACAGGAAGCCATTACGACACCTTCTTCCCTCCTTACCCTGAACCGTCTCAGACATTGGCGCTATCAGCCTATACGCTTGCAACCGTTAATTTGGGCTATCAGATAGATAAGCAGTGGCAGGTTTCGTTGAAAGTCGACAATGTGTTTGATACCGATTACGAAGACATTGTAGGTTATGCAGGCCAAGAGCGCCGTGCTCTGCTTCTTGTTAACTACAGCATGTAAGTGATGTAACGTTAATGAACCTTCTGTTGAGCGTTGCTTAAAGGCAAAACTCAACGTGCAATTAACAAACAATGAAGGGCTATACATGGGTATAGCCCTTTTTGTTGGGCTTCTGTTAGGGTTTGTTGATTCAGATTCTGTTCATCATGCCGTATTTACAGTACTGCATTTACACAATGGATTACCTTGCCATTGAATCGTGTTTTTTAGTGAGCTTATCGCGTAGTAAGGCATTGAAGTAGAACAGGTCCTAGTTAAGCGAACAAGCCTGTGATAATCTCATTATCGATAATAGTTTTTTGAACATAGGATTATATTCCATGAAAAAGTTTGCAGTAATGTTTGTCATGGCAATGCTTTTGCCACTAACAGCCTGCGCTCAAGAGCCGGCGTCTAAATGGAAAGAAGGTACTCACTATACTGTGCTTGATAAAGAAGCTACAGATAAGCCAGTAATTACAGAGTATTTCTCATTTTGGTGCCCTCACTGCTTCCAGTTCGAGCCAATCGTTGCACAGATTAAAGAAAAGAAAAGCGACGGTACTAAATTCAATAAAGTACACGTTAACTTTATGCGCTTCACTGGGCCTGAAGTTCAGGACGATGCGACTAAAGCCATGCTAATTGCCCGCGCGATGAAGCAAGAAGACGCAATGAATAAAGCAATCTTTAACTATATCCACAAGCAACGTGCATCTATCACAGGTTTGAAAGACCTTCGTAATATCTTCGTTGTGAACGGTGTAGATGGTGAAGAGTTTGATAAAATGGCTAAAAGCTTTGGCGTAAATAGCATGGTACGTAAGAATCAACAGCAAATTGATGAGTATCGTGAGCACTTAACTGGTGTGCCAAGCTTCATCATCAACGGTAAATATCAACCTACATTTACCGCTGACATGACCTTTGACGATATCGCAGATCTAATCGTGTGGTTATCTGAACAGAAATAATTTGGTTAATAATTTAGCCACTCATTATATTTTGAATAATTAAATGGGCGCTCAGGCGCCCATTTTTACGCCTTGGAGCATCCCAATGTATGCAGTAAGTGACTTTGCTGACTTTATCTGTGAACTTGACCAGCTAAAAGCAGTTAAGCGCCAGATCACCCTTCCCTGTGATAACTATCGACAGGAAAACTCCGCAGAGCACAGCTGGCATGTTGCATTAATGGCAAATATGCTAAGCGAATATGCGGCTAAACCTATAGATGTGACCCGCGTTATTCGCATGATCCTTATTCACGATATTGTGGAAATTGATGCTGGCGACATGTTTGCTTTCAATCATCAAACAGATCACGACGCACAAGCCGAGAAAGAAGGAGCTGCCGCTAAGCGCATTTTTGGTTTATTGCCGAGTCCACTTAGTAGTGAAATGCTCGATTTATGGCTTGAGTTTGAAGCAGCGGAAACCGCTGATGCAGAATTTGCAAAATCAATGGACCGCGTACTTCCCGTATTTCAAAATATGGAAGACAACGGAGGAAGCTGGAAGCGTCACGGTATTGCAAGGGAGAAAATTGAGAAGCGTAATGCTCACCTTAAATCATGCGCACCGGCTTTATGGGACTACGTTATGCAGCAGCTTGATGTGGCCGTTGAAAAAGGCTGGCTAAGTCAGTAACGACTCAGCCAGACCTGTAGTATTAATTACAACATGACGTTGTAATAGTGGGTTGCAATTAGAAGCGTGTACCAATCCACATCCAGAAGCGATTGGTATCCACCTTTATATCTCCCGCATCGTAAGTACCGTACTTAATGCCAAAATTGTACTTACCTGCAAACTTCTTCGTATACTGCACATTAATTTCGCTGCCTAAATCGTCAGCACCGTTACTACTGTCGTCAGCGCTGAAATCGTGGTAAGCCAAAAGCCATTTACCACCGGCTAGCCCACCTGATAGAGACAACTTAAGATCTTTTAAGCCCTGTGCTGGCGTGCCCAAGAACTGATCAGTCCAACCGTTGAATTTGTGCAGCGTAGCTAGCGGCGTTGCAAACCCGTACAACCCATCGTCAGAACCTAGTATTTCGTAATCGACCTTAGCCGTCACGCCAGAAAACGTGGCTGCGACATACGCATTTAGATAGGAGGCGTCAAAGTCGGTGGCCGTTTCGCCCGCGCCAGCTTCGCTTGATTGCGTGGCAAACTCACCACCGTAAGCCCAATTCACGCTGTCACTTTTCATCTTTCCATCATAGCTCACACCATATGTATCCAACGCGTTGTCTGTATCGTTGTCCACCTCTAAGAGGTAAGCGTAAGCCACAAACTTGCCAATTTTAGATGTATAAGTAGCATGAAGAATATGATCTTTAGAATCTAAATCTGCCGCTTCTGCGAAAATACGGTTGCGTTTGTACAGATAGCTATAAAATAGCGCTAGATTGTCGGTCGCCGCATATTTTGCGCTTACCGCATCGAAGGTCTGGCGGTCTTGTCGCCAGCCAACGTGGCCAACAAATCGATGGTCATCAAGTGTAATTACTTGGCGCCCTACTCTGGCGGTAAAGTTATCCGCCTTATACTGAATAAAAGCTTGATCAACTTCGGTGGTTTCAGGGTCGGCAATGACCGAGTACTCACCCACGTTAAAGCCAGTAGGCCCCACAGTAAACTCATCTTGCCCCAATACAATACGGCTATCTTCAACCTCGGCAGTAAACGAAAAGCCATTAACACTACCCGAGCTAAAGCCCAAACGGGTGCGCAAAGTCAGTGCACTTGCATCTTCTAATGCATTGTCTTGATCAACAGATTCATAACGTAAATTCAGGTCCGCCCATGCTTTTGAATCACTAAGGGCGGCGTGAATATCGGCAGCCATTACGCTTCCACCCAATACTGTCAAAACAGATGCTGTTAGCATCTTAATGCCAAAGTTTTTTAACGTGTTCATGTGTATCCCCTATTGGTATTGATGAGGGCCTGCTGGCTTTTGCTGTACATTTTTTGCAGCGGTCTGTGTGCCATCTAGGCAAGGCGGATGTTTGACGGTTTAGTGGTTCTAAATCGAAAACATTCAACGCAGTATAGATGGCACACAGGCGCTGCCCGAAGGGGTCGTTATGGAAGCCTTTTACTCTTTGTCACAGTCCTTTAACTTAGCCCACTAGGCTTGCAGGACTGTTTCGCGATTAAAAGGCTTCCATTTAGACCAAAACTTGTACAACAAAGGCCAACAGGCCCAGAAGTCAAAACTTACCCAGCCAGCATTAGAATGCCGGTTGAAAAGTACTGGTTTTGGTTGGTGGCGGAAAAGGCTTCCGCCCTAGTCAGGTGCCGATAAAGCTAGGCGGCATCTGATTTTTTAGCGTCTTTTTTTTCAGATGACACCCCGCTGGGTTTTGCTTGTTGTTGCGATTGTTTGTTAGTAGTTGGCGCTTGGTTTGCGCGTGACGAAACGGTTTCAACCTTCTTTTGTTTGTCGTAAAGAAAGGTTAAGACTTCATGTCTGTATTGGTTGTACTGCTTGTTATCTGCAAGTGCTAATCTATCTCGTGGACGCGGCAACTCAATATCTAGAATTTCGCCAATGGTGGCCGCTGGGCCGTTATTCATCATAACAATGCGGTCAGATAGCAATACTGCCTCATCCACATCGTGGGTAATCATAATAACCGTGTTGCCCAAGTCAGCGTGAATTTCCATGAGCGAGTCTTGAAGATGAGCGCGAGTCAGGGCATCTAGCGCACCGAACGGTTCGTCCATTAGCAGCACTTTTGGCTCCATTGCCAATGCTCGCGCAATGCCTACTCGCTGTTTCATACCACCTGATATTTCACTGGGTAATTTATCAAGGGCGTGGGTCATGTGCACAAGCTCTAGGTTGTGCATGATCCAGTCACGCATCTCGGTTTTACTCTTGTCTCGCATGGTAGATTTCACGGCCAGTTCAACATTTTTGTATACCGTAAGCCAAGGTAATAAAGAGTGGTTTTGAAAGACTACAGCGCGCTCAGGTCCAGGCTGCTTCACTTCTGCGCCATCTAAAATTACGCCGCCCGTGGTAGCTTGATGTAGACCTGCGACGATATTCAACACCGTTGATTTACCGCAGCCCGAATGGCCAATTAACGACACAAATTCACCTTTACTGATTTTAAGATTCACATCTTGAAGCGCAGTAAATGGCCCCTTCGGTGTGGGGAAGTCGATACCCACCTGCTCTAACTCTAAGTGTTTAGTGTGCATAAAATTCTCCTCAAAATTAGCGTAGTACGCTCGACTTGTCCCAGCTTACAGCGCGCTGAATCGATAACATTAAGCGGTCTAGCACAAAGCCAATAGCGCCAATGGTGAGCACTGCTACCATGATTCTCGCTAGCGACTCCGAACTTCCGTTTTGGAATTCATCCCACACAAACTTTCCTAGGCCCGGGTTTTGGGCAAGCATTTCTGCCGCAATCAGTACCATCCAGCCAATACCAAGCGACAATCTAAGTCCTGTAAAAATCATGGGAATAGAAGATGGAAGTACTATTTTGGTGAGATGAGCAAAGGGCGTAAGGCGCAATACCTTGCTTACGTTGATTAGGTCCTTATCAATATTTGATACGCCTACTGCGGTGTTAATAAGAGTTGGCCATAAACAACAAAGCGAAACCGTAAAGGCAGAGGTGACAAATGATTTAGAAAACGCCGGGTCATCGCTGACATAAAGGGCACTTACTACCATAGTCACCAGCGGCAGCCACGCTAGTGGTGAAACTGGCTTGAACAACTGGATGAGCGGATTTATTGCAGTGTAGGCAGATTTACTTAAACCACATAATATTCCCACAGGAACCGCTATAACCGATGCAATAAGGAACCCCACCATGACGGTGTAAAGGCTTGTCCAAATTTGGTCAAAGAAGGTGGGCGCACCGGTGAACTCTCTGATTTTTGGCTGATAAGTGGGGTCTTGCGCTACACGCGCTGCATTTCTTGCTTCTTGACGTTGATAGAATGCATCCGCCTTTTCACGCTGTGCGATATGCTCGTCAATTAACGCACCGGCCTGCTCAAAAACTTGTGCTGGCCCTGGGAACTGCCCCAGCGACGTGTCGATACTTTTTGCAACACCATTCCAAATCGCCAAGAACATTAGCAAGCCGATAACAGGCAACAGCAACGCAGGCGTGGATTGATATAAACGGCTCAACAAAGAGTTGGCGTTTGACGGCGACGATGGAAGGCGAAGAATGGTTGTCATCTTGCTCATTGCTTGCTCCTGACACATGATGTGCGCTATTGCGCGGTTTATGCCCGCCCTAGTTAGAACTGAAGGCGGGGCCATTGAACCTGACACTTACAGTACAGTGTCGCCCTTAAGTCCTATCTTAAATTGCTCTAAGTATGCGTTAGGTTTGCTTCCATCAAACGTCACGCCATCAATGAATTCGCTCTGAGGCGGCTTGTAGCCTGTTTCCGTTCCAAACTCAGGGAAATCAGACGCTTTAGCTTTACCTTCGGCAATTAGTGCTTTAGCTGCCTGAGCATAAACCTCAGGTTTGTAGACTTTTTTAGCTGTTTCTTTATACCAATCGTCAGACTTTGCTTCTGAAATCTGGCCCCAGCGGCGCATTTGTGTGAGATACCAGATAGCGTCGCTGTAATAGGGGTAGGTAGCGTTGTAGCGGAAGAACACATTAAAGTCGGGTACGTCGCGCTTGTCACCTTTCTCGTATTCGAAAGTACCTGTCATGCTGTTAGCCAGTACGTTTTCATCCGCACCTACGTAGTTACTTTTAGCAAGAATCTTTACCGCTTCAGGGCGGTTAGCATTGTCATTCTCATCCAGCCACATTGCCGCACGAATGAGTGCTTTAACCACACGAATGTGCGTATTAGGGTATTTTTCTGCCCAGCCTTGGCTTACGCCGAACACTTTTTCAGGGTTATTTTTCCAAATTTCGTAGTCGGTGATCACAGGTACACCAATACCTTTAAACACAGCCTGTTGATTCCATGGCTCGCCTACGCAGTAGCCATAGATGGTGCCGGCTTCCATCGTCGCTGGCATTTGCGGTGGGGGGGTGACTGACAACAGTGCCTGAGCGTCAATTTGACCCGCGGTATCGCCTTTATGCGGCGCATAATATCCAGGGTGAATTCCACCTGCCGCAAGCCAATAGCGTAACTCGTAGTTGTGTGTAGAAACTGGAAATACCATTCCCATGTTGAACGGCTTTCCAGCGTTGCGGTATTCATCAACCACTGGCTTTAAATAATCAGCTTTAATAGGATGAACTGGCTTGCCATTTTCCTGTGGAATATGGGCCTTCATTTTGTCCCAAATTTCATTAGAAACGGTAATTCCATTACCATTGAGATCCATACTGAACGCTGTTACCACATGCGATTCCGTGCCGAAGCCAATGGTTGCACCAAGGGGTTGGCCAGCCAGCATATGAGCGCCATCTAGTTGGCCGTCGATTACGCGATCAAGCAGCACTTTCCAGTTAGCTTGCGCTTCCAATGTAACGTAGAGGCCCTCATCTTCAAAAAAGCCTTTTTCGTACGCCACAGCAAGCGGTGCCATATCAGTGAGCTTGATAAAACCAAACTTAAGTTCTTCCTTCTCAGGCCAGCCTACCGCTGGCGCTTGTGCTGCCACACTCGCAGAAAAACTTGCTACAGAGACGGCAAGTGCTGCACATACTCCAGCACTCGCCGTTCGAAAGCGTTTTAGCAGTGATGTTGTCTTTAACCCAGTCATACGTGTTCCTCGTAGCCAAAAAAAAACCCACCAGCGTACGACGTTTAACCGTCGAGCATGGTGGGCTTCGTTGCCGTGTTTGTAATATCGGAGTTCTTACAAACGCATCAAGTTGTTAATGGTAAGTCAGGAATTCCCGCTCACACACCTCATCTTTAAGGGAGGTTTATTAAAAGCTTTAGCTTATAAAACCATCTTTATTTTTTATTATTATGCACTTGCCATAAATGCCGGAGATGATGATGCTTCCTTACCGTTCTCCGCTGAATCCTATTTGTTTACCCTATGGTAAGTGTTGTGCACTCCACTCTGCCATCGCATTTGTGTTTGCACCCGTTGCTTTGTACAGCAACGTTGCTGTTGCACGGATTAATTAGCACCCATCGTGCCAGAAATGTAAGCCATTAAAATTTATGAACATTTACACTATTGAGGTAAGAGAAAAGTGAGAATGAATTCGTTTTGGTGCACCAAAACAGGGGGGTGTTCAACCTTGGTGCGCGAAAGCAGATACCAAGGTTGAACAAATATGGCCAATGACTAAAGCCGTCTGATTGTGTCGCTAATTTTCTAGAGGCGTTTAGTAAATTGCCCGATAGCGTTTACCACTTCATTGGCACCGCTTTGGATTTCGCTCATTGCTTTGCCTGACTGCGTTGAATACTCTAAGGCTTCGCGCGCTTTTTCCTGACCCGCTTCAATTAACTGAACTGCATTTTCTGTTAACTTTCTGTTTTCTACGACGACGTTTACGATTTCTTCAGTTGCGCTACTGGTTCGCGACGCTAGCTGCCTGACTTCATCGGCAACCACCGCGAAACCACGCCCTTGATCGCCTGCACGTGCAGCTTCAATAGCAGCGTTAAGCGCCAATAAATTAGTTTGATCGGCAATTCCGCTTATACTTTTAACCAAGTCCGCAACTTTTTGGGATTGTTCATCAAGGTCCTTAATACCTTCACTCGCATTGCCCATCTGTTTCGTTAATTCGTTCATTGCCTTAACCGTAGAATCGAGCACTTGATTTCCCTTACGTGCTTGCTCTCCAGTTTCTTGCGAAATGTTGAATGCAACGTTGGCGGCTTCAGAAATGGCGAACTCCCGCTTCATTTGCTCTGTAATTACCGTTGCGAATTTCACTACTTTATAAAGCTGACCATCTTCGTTTCTGATGGGGTTATATGACGCTTCTAGCCACACGTCATTCCCTCGGCTATCAATGCGTTTGTAGCGTCCAGATTCCAACTGTCCTTGCGCTAGCCCACGCCAAAACTGTTTATATTCTTCCGAGTTCACCTCTTGCTCTGTGCAAAAGATCCTATGATGCTTCCCAACTAGTTGCTCCAGCTTGTAGCCCAAACCTTTCAAAAAGTTTTCGTTGGCTTTTATGATGGTGCCATCAAGGTTAAACTCAATAACAGCAGAAGAGCGATGAAGCGCTGCAATCATATCTCTAAGTTCATTACTGTAAGAAATATTGCGCGTTTGCTCTGCCATATAGAAAGAAATACACTTCACATTTCCATAGGCGTCGTCTATGGGCTGTATGATTCCTCTTACCCAAATCTCATGACCTTTTGCATTGTTGAATCTAACTGCGCCATGCCAATGACGATGATTTTTAATAGCGCCTAGCATATCTTGAACGTCCGATTTTTTGAGCGATTTCGGATCCATCAGGCTTTCAAGAGACTTCCCTTCTAGCTCTGAAATCTTAAATCCTGTTGCTTGAGTATATAGATCATTAATTGCACTTATACGTCCGTCTGCATTCAACTCAATGTACAACATTTCTTCACGAAGCTCTTCCTTAACCGTTTCATGTGCCGCCATTTCCTTTTCCAAACGTTGGTTTTCGGCTATCAACTCTTTATTTTTGAAAAACATCCCGCGCTCCTAATGAACTTCGTTTCACGCATTATTTATCAGCCGACTTAGCTCATAACGAAGCCACCCTGACAAAATAGGCACTGGCGTATCACACTGAAATACGGCTAGTTGTCTGAAACGATAAGCTAGTTTTTGTTGATTTTGATTAAAGATAGCAGAGGAAATGAAGTTTATTGATGTTTCACACAAATAAAACTGAAGTTTTTTTGTTCAATAAAGATTAGAGATAGCCCAGTTTGGGGATTGACATAAACCCGCCTCTTTTTACTATACAAAAATACTCATGGCAGCGATGAAAACACGCAGCGATTCCGGCCGCCCGTTTTGGCGTCGTACAAAGCTTTATCAGCGGTATTAAGGATCGAAGTTAACGTCCAGTTGTGGTGATTAACGAAATTGACCGTTGCAACGCCCAAACTTGCGGTAATTACGGGTGAAACTGTGCTCTTGCTGTGCTCTATCCCTAATGATTCTATCGCATCTCGAATCTCTTCAGCTTTCACCTTCGCGCCTTTCTCATCGATATTAGGCAGAATCGCTACGAACTCCTCACCACCGTATCGAGCACAAAAATCAGTATTACGGGTAATAACTTCATTAAGCCCAATAGCGACGGCTTTCAGGCATTCATCCCCTTTAGGGTGACCATAATTGTCATTGTAAAGTTTGAAACTATCGACATCCAAGATAATCACCGTCAACGGCCATTCATACCGTTTTGACATTGCTATTACCTTTTCCATTTCCATTTCAAACGCCCGTCGGTTTGGGATGTTAGTGAGCGGATCGCTAAGTGACAAACGAATCAATTCGGTTTCTTGGCTCTTCACTCTCTCAAAATACAGTGCAAAGGTTTTAGCCAGGCGAGATATCTCGTCACTGCCTTCGAAGCTTGCTACCTCGTCACTATTTTTTTCAACCAAATTGGTTAAAGCAATTAAACGCAGAATAATACGTTTGTAGATGTAGAAGATGATGGCGCAACAAATAATCATCACAATTAATGAGAGTGCCAATGACAGGGTTATTTGTTTGGACACGGCCTGGTTGGCAGACAATGCGTAAGAAGAGGTGTCTTTTGTGATTGAAGATGCCCTAAACTCAATATTTGACGCGACTTCTTCAGCCAAGTGCTCAACAAAACTGCCTCGCCCTCTTGAACGTCCACGAATACGCATGACATTAGCTTGTTTATCAATCATGCCCCATTTACCTAATACCCCCTCCTCTAGCGCACTTACCAGTTCGCTGCTGCGCTTGTCTAGCGATGTCGCCTCACGCAAGGAAGCGATGCTTTTTTCAATACTGTCCTCTAACTTGCGTAACTCATGCAGTTGGAACTGCTGATTTATTTGGGCAATTTGTAATATCAGAGGAACCAGCGTTTGAGAAGATTGAATACCCTCATACTGCGATTTATTGTCTTCGAAAGTATTGTTCAAGTAAGTAAAGAGTACTTCCCTTTCCACCCGCACTTCTTTTTCAACATCAATTCGCTGACGCACTAATGCGTTTAGTTCTTCTATTTCTAATGTAAGTACATTCAGTTGCGTCGCTAAGTACTTGTCTCCCTGCTCAAGTTTCAAATTGGAGGAATCCAGGCGCTCTATCGTTTCATCTAACTGAGTTTTGACAATACGCCGAGACGATTGGCTCTCAGACGATGTTAATCGCGCAGTAAGTGAAATTAAGTGCTGAACTTCACGAGTAATTTCAGTAGCTTGGCTAAGAGTGGGGATAGAAGACGAGGTGATATCGTCAAGCACTGTTCGCACGTCATTTAAACGCAGCAGCGTCAAAACCAGTATTAAAAGAAAAAATCCCATCACACTGCATTGTGCAATGATAAACAGATACAAAGTCTTTTTCTTATGCTGCATCTGATCACTCGCCTTTTGCCATATTTATTATGCGGTTATCAGTTTTAGGCTTTAAATCGTATTGATTGACGATGGCCTGCATAACAAGGTCTGATATTTGAGGGGGACGTGTGCTCGAGGCCGGACGCTTTTCGGTATTCTTTAACGCATAGAAACCGTCTCCGCCATTGGCCAGAAAGTTACTTGTAGCCAGTGAATAGGTTTTCGACTTATCGATTCGCTTTCCATTAATCGTGACATTTTTTACTCGTTGAAAAACTTTCGCTGAAGGGTCGAAACTATAAGACATACCCGATACATGAGGAAAACCACCTTTTAAATTTTGATATTGCGAAAGCCCCTCTTCCAGAGCTTGAATCAACTGAGCGCCAGTTATATCTAAAGCTACTACATGCGCGCGAAACGGCATTTCGGTGACAATATCTTGCCGAGTAATCGTGTACCTGCCGTATATTGTTTGTTGCCTCGGATACTGCCTCCGTTTATCAAGGCAATTTCAGTATTGGCATAGCGTTTAATGGTATCCGCGACAAAGTTTACAAAAGGATTCTCTTCACTTCTCACTTCTTTGCGCGCGGTCGAAACGGCAATCTTCCATTCGCCAATTTGGATATTTAACAACCGCTTTAGGCGCGCTTCATACTCAATGAGTTGCTCGTTTAACTCAGCATCAGCCTCTATATCTTCTAACGGCTGTTCGGTATACGACGTTGCTTGCCACCCAGCACTTTTCACGAAACTAGCAACGACAGCGGTGCCCTGCTGCGTAAGCACCATGCTATTAGGGTGACGCGTAGTTTCGAGCATATTTTTCTCGTCCAAGCGACTGTCTGTTATAAAAGCGACATCAATAATGCGTTTGTTCAGCATGGTATTAATAAAAGGGAACGGGTAGGAATAGTGAAGCAAAATAATATCTGCGCCTTGCTGTCGCAATCTTTTAGACTCCTCCATGATGGCTTTTTGAGGAGGCGTTATAGTAATATCAGATAATTGGTACTCTTCTATCACTCTCTCATGTAAAACTGATATAACACCAAGAGTTAATTCTTCTTTTTCTACAATCACAGAAGTGTGCAGGCCATCAGGGGAACGCCCCACTCGGTTGTCTATTACGTTGCTGGCTACCAATGGAAAGGCTGCTTCATAAGAACGAAGAGATAATTCATCCTCATAGAAACTAAATTCTCTCTTTGTGACCCCCATCACATCTGGCTCAAGGGAATTGAGAATATCAATAATGTGGGAGCCACGGTCAAACGAGGATAGCGCGCTCGGCCCAATCGAGCCACCGCCGAAAATGAAGAAGACGGTTTCACTAATTTGCCGCTGTTGTTTTACGAGGGTTTGAAGATTAGCGTAACGCCCTGTGCGTGCGTCGCTAATATTAGGCATATCTGCGGTTAGTACGAAAGTTACGCTAGAGGTTGTGACCTGTTCTCGATTTTCAGATACAGCATAACCTGCTCGAAATATGAGCGACAGGCTAGCTAAAAATACGAGCCATTGCGTGATTCGCATAACACCACTTAAGGAAAACTTGTTATTACTATTAACAAGTATAGCAACGATTAAGTCAATGCGACGATTGGCTATTTTTCCTTAAAAAGAAGGGCTTTATATCAAGCAATATAGATAATTGCCCGCTCAGAAAACGCAGGTGACTTTAAAATGGCGTTGCGCTTTTATTGCGCTGTGCCCAAAGCTGCCTTGCCTGCGATAGGGCATCTGCGACATCACACTTTTGTAGCAGCACTAAATAGCTGGCAAGTGTACTCAAAACGGCTTGTTCACCGTAAAGGTTACTCGCGTTACCCGCCCACACATCAAGCATGTCGTTAACGTTCATGTCTTTATCTTTGAGCGCCCATTTATCAGCAACCACCGGTATTATTACTTCTTCGGTCTCACCATTTCGGGTAATAAATAGCTCAGTTTCCCGTTCACCATTAACTTCAGGATCTCCGCCATCACCACGAAAGCAAAGCGCGTCTATAGATGGATAATTTTCATTAACGCGGCAGTGTTTGTGGTCAAGGTGCATATGATAAACGCCCTGTACGCAAAATTGTGCAGCGGTGGGATTCAACAACCTTGCGAGGGTGTTAGCGCATGAACGCAGGCCAAATACCTCACGAAGCTTAATAATTGTGTCGAGCGCAGGCAGCAAATAAGACAAATCAAGGTAAGACACCCCTTTATCCATTAGCTGCTGTTTGGCGTCTGCAATACTGCTAACTTCAGACAGGCCCAATTTGGGTAACGCTATACTTGCATAAAGGCGCCCTGAACCCGGCTCATGAGCACCGTGAAGCATAACCGAGTAACCATTGTTGGCTAGAACCGCTACGGCCAATAAGTACCACGGTAACTGGCGACGCTTTCCCGCGTAGCAGCCAATATCTAACGTGGGGGTGAGGGTTTTAACTTCTGGCTCTATCAGCTCTCTGCATGCATCGACAAAGCCAATAACTTCTTCTGGTGTTTCTTCACGGGTACGCAGCAACATAAGAAATGCGCCGCGTTGATCGCCTGTCACTTCATTGGCCAATACCATTTTCATGGCATGATAAGCCTCATCACGGGTAAGGCTACGCCCCCCTTTTTGACCTTTTCCAATAATTTTTATGTATTCACTAAATGGTTGCTGCATGCTTGGATGAATGTAATAGAAGAGTATTTACCTGTTGACGAGACTCTACCACCTTTCCAAATATAAGTAACGTAGGCCCCGTTAAATTTGCTGCTTCTACCTTGCTATGAATATCGGCAAGCACGCCAGTAATCACGCGTTGTTCGGGCGAAGTGGCATTTTCAATTGCCGCTACTGGCCATGTGGTTGGCACGTTGTGATGAATCAAGCCTTTGCATAGCTCTTCAAGTCGGCTTAGCCCCATATAAACCACCATGGTTTGCTTCAATACATTTTGCGCCATGGGTGCCATTTCTGGCCATTGATCCACGTCCTTAAAATGTGCGGTCATAAAACTCACCGACTGAGCACAACGCCTGTCGGTTAAAGGGATCCCCGTATAGGCTGACACACCCGATGCTGCCGTAATACCAGGGACAATAGCAAAAGGAATGTTGGCTTTTGTGAGTGCATCGGTTTCTTCGCAGGTTCTTGCAAATAGGGCTGGGTCACCGCCTTTTAACCGCACGACAGTGTGACCGTTGCTTGCCAATTCAACCACTCGCTTGCATATAGCGTCTTGGGTAAAGCTATGCTTTTTGCAGCGCTTCCCTACATATTCTTTCACCACTTTAGAGGGAATTAGCGCGAGAATATCTTCGCTGACTAAAGCATCGAACAGCACGACATCGGCTTGTTGCAGAAGACGAAACGCTTTTAACGTAAGTAACTCGGCATCACCAGGGCCAGCACCGACGATGAAAACCTGCCCTTGTTTATGACCTTCAGTTTGCCTGTTTGCTAACTTCAACCACTTGCCAAAGTATGAATGCTTAGCTGGAGCTTTTGGATTATCGGAGCGCTGGCGCGTCGTCACGGTCGTGACCGAGGTAGAAATAGCATCGCGATAAAAGAGGTTTAACAAAGGTTTCTGCGGTTTAAATAAGGTGCGCAAAAACGGTAACGACCAACTAGATGCAATTGACATGATTTAACGCTCCTAAACAGATTGAATTTCAATGACTAAATGCTTGTCTATCAGCTGAGACAAGGCGGGCTTGCACGAGCCACAATTCGTACCACACTTTAATGCTTCACCAAGCTCTGCCACCGAACTACAGCCTTCTTCGATGGCATGTGTAATGGTTTTTTCGCGCACTTCAAAGCAACTACAAACTACATCACCGTTTATAAATGTGTCGTCTACTCGGCCTCGTAATAAATTGCGCTGTATATCTGTGGAAACAGATGTGTTGAGAAGGCTGGCGAGCCATTCGTTAGGTACTGACCATGTGCTTTTTGAATGTGGCGCTGCCTGCGCTGTTGTATGTGCGGCTGCTGGTGCCCTTTCACCCTTTTCTGGCTCATCGCCTAAAAACGCCGCGAAACAAAGAGTATCATCGACAAGCGCAAAGCATACTGAGTATGTATGATGATGAAACTGCAATAGCACCGCGTTTTGCGGCAGCAGGGGTATCAACCCTTGGGTAAAATCTCGACGACCTTTATTCGAAGCAACATTCAATACTGATAATGCTGCATCCGAGTTATTTACAGATGAAGACGCCTCTGCGCTTTCAAGCGGTGTCGTATTCCAGTAATCACACGCATGCTTTAGCGCGTCTTCATATGAGGAGCTAAGTTTTGAATTATGTGCTGATTGGTTTACTGATGAAACAAAGAGCTTGCCGTAGGTAGCGAAATGAGCAGGCGCGATAGCTACCGCCGCGTGTTTTAACTCTGGCTGCCCTGATATAGGGTCTACCGCGCTGGCGTAAAGTGCGCCTAGTTTACTGTGCGACCCCCATTGCGCCGACCAGTGAATGGGAATGAATACTTCCCCTTTGCGCATATCCGTATCCGCTTTAACCGGATAAATAACAGGGGCGTCTTTACACACTGCACTTGAAAGAGAAACGAGGCTTCCGTCTTCAACGCCCAATTCAGCAGCGTCTTTAGGGTTGATATGCACGCAAGCACTTGGCATATGAGCCAGTAACTTTGCCGTTTTACCCGTGCGTGTCATGGTATGCCACTGATCTCGCGCTCGCCCGCTGTTCACAACAAAAGGATAAGCGTCTGATGTTACCTGCAGTGGCGCTCTGTAAGTTACGGGAATAAGTTTAGCTTTGCCACTAGGGGTTGAAAACCGTTTATCTTCAAAAGGACGTTTACTGGTAAGGCGAGGGTTAGGGTTAGGGTTAGGGTTAGGGTTAGATTTAGAATTAGAACTGGCCGTATTCTCAGCTTTTATAACTATGTGAAAAGGCCACTGCAAAGGCGATAGCCCATTGTACTGAACTTCACTTAACGCTTGTAAAGGTGACAGGTCTAGCTGCCGCTTACCGTTATTTTGATAGCCGGTTAGCCCAGCGTATTCGCAGAATATTTGTGACGGATGGGTAAAATTAAATGCCTCGCCAAAGCCCATTTTACCCGCCACTTCGCATAGTATTTGCCAGTCGTGTTTTGCACTACCTGGTGGAGGCAATATACCGCGCTGACGTGAAATACGGCGCTCTGAGTTTGTCACCGTGCCGTCTTTCTCCGACCACCCCGTGGCAGGAAGGGCGATGTGCGCGTAGTTAAGCGTATCGTTAGACTCAACAATATCAGACACCACCACCATGTCACATTTAGAAAGTGCGCGTTCAACTTGACCGCGATTTGGCATACTGACAACGGGGTTCGTCCCCATTATCCAAACGAATTTTACCTTTCCACTCTCAATTGCATTAAACAAATCAACAGCTTTAAGCCCCTGCCCTTTGGGCATAACAGGGGCATTCCAATAGGTTTTAACAGCGCTGATATGCTCAGGGTTTTCAAGGTCCATATGTGCAGCTAGCATATTGGCTAACCCACCGACCTCACGACCACCCATGGCATTTGGCTGGCCAGTGATCGAAAACGGGCCACAACCGTCTCTAGCAATTAAATCCATTGCTAAATGACAGTTGATAATGGCTTGGGCTTTATCCACACCAGCAGAAGACTGGTTTACGCCCATAGAATAAAAAGTAATTGCGCTAGAGGCTTTGCAGAAGGCATCAAAGAAGGCCTTAATACTGTTAACGTCCAGGTCGCATACTTCAGCAACGTCATCTAACGTTAAGGCATTTGCACTTTTGAGCGTTTCATCAAGCCCCTCGGCATAGCTCTCAACAATGGATTTGTTTATACGACCTTGTGCGTTTGCATAGCTGAGTAAACCGTTAAATAGGGCTACGTCGCTACCCGGTTTTATAGGAAGGTGTAAATCGGCAATGGTACAGGTTTCGGTTTTGCGTGGGTCAACAACAATGACCTTCATATTCGGATTTTTCAGCTTTGCTCGCTGAATGCGTTGAAAAAGCACTGGGTGCGCCCACGCCGTATTACTCCCGGTGATCACCAGTAAATCTGTACATTCTAAGTCGGTGTAATCGCAAGGCACTACATCTTCACCGAACGCACGCTTGTACGCGGCAACGGCTGATGACATACATAGGCGTGAATTCGTATCGATATTGGCACTGCCTATGTAACCTTTCATAAGCTTATTGGCAATGTAATAGTCTTCGGTGAGAAGCTGACCTGATACATAAAAAGCAACGGCATCCGCGCCATACTGCGCAATGGTAGAGGTGATCTTATCCGCAATCACATCGGTGACCGTGTCCCAATCCACCGATTGACCTGCCATGGTTGGGTGAAGCAAACGTCCGTTTACGTCGTTTGTTTCAAGCAGGTTTGTTCCTTTAACACACAATCTTCCATAATTGGCGGGATGCTCTGGCGTGCCTTTAACAGTGTCCAGGGTTATGGCACGCGGGCTTACGTTGCAACTGATATCTACACCACACCCTACGCCGCAGTATGGGCATGTTGTTTGTCTTAATTGTTCAGACATCATGTCGGGTTGTCGTGTAGGCATATTCATTTCATTACCTTTTTCGATTTCACAGCTTTTGAATGCATTTTGCTAGAAGGCTTTTTTCATGTGGGCGTTCAAATAAAGGCAGTTTGCTTAAACGCCGACAAAAACCTTTTCACCCTCTACCTTCACAGCGTAAGCCGTGACGGAAACATCGTCGTATTCTTTACACAGCCCGGTTTCTAAAAAGTAATGCTCTTTGTATAGAGGCGAAGCAACAACAGGCGCACCGCCTATCGAACCCAGAAGTCCGCGATAGAGTACGTTTGCTTTACCAATAGGGTCGTAGTTACTAATGGCGAAAACCTGGGTTTCGCCGTTTATCTTCAAACTGAAAATTGCCACTTGCTGTGAGTCGACAAGGGCGCAAACCCCACTGTTTGTCACTAAGTCGTTCGTCTCACAAACATAGTGCCATTGCACTTGCTGTGGTTCTGACGCCATTACATTTTGCGCTGCTGACATAATTTGATTCTCCTAACAGGGTTGATAAGCCAGTGGCTATACCATAGAGACAGGAATGAACTGATCTTTACCTGCTACTTTTTCAGCTTCAGTAGCTGGGCGAACCTGGCCTCGCTCTGAAACAAACTGAATATTGGTGTCGCTAGCATTGCTGTTTACGAATTGACGGAAACGCTTGCGCGACTCAGGGTTTTCAATGGTGGTTTTCCATTCGCACTGATAAGCATCAACCACAGCATCCATCTGTGCTTCAAGCTCACCATTAATGCCAAGAGCATCGTTTATCACAACGTCTTGCAAGTAAGCTAACCCACCTTCTAAGTTGTCCATCCACACCGATGTGCGCTGTAGGCGATCAGCCGTTTTCACGTAAAACATCAGCACGCGGTCGATGTACTTAATTAGGGTTTCGGTATCTAGGTCGGTGGCAAACAGGTCTGCATGTCGAGGCTTCATGCCGCCATTCCCGCAAACATACAGGTTCCAGCCTTGCTCGGTAGCAATAACACCAATGTCTTTGCTTTGGGCTTCTGCGCACTCACGGGTACACCCAGAGACGGCAAATTTAATTTTGTGTGGCGCACGTAAGCCTTTATAACGATTCTCTAAGTCAATGGCAGTGCCAACAGAATCCTGTACACCGTAGCGGCACCATGTGCTTCCCACACACGATTTCACGGTACGCAGTGCCTTCGCGTAAGCATGGCCGGTTTCAAAACCGCCAGCGACGAGTTTTTCCCAGATATCCGGTAAGTGCTCTACGCGCGCTCCAAATAAATCAATGCGCTGACCACCTGTGATCTTGGTGTACAAGTTGTATTCTTTTGCCACTTCACCTAGCAGAATCAACTTCTCTGGCGTTATTTCGCCACCAGGTACACGCGGTACAACGGAATACGTGCCATCTTTTTGCATGTTGCCAAGGTAGATATCGTTGGTGTCTTGCAGAGGAAGATGTGAAGCCTTAAGAATGTAGTCGTTATACACCGAGGCTAAAATTGAGCCCACAGCGGGCTTACAAATTTCACAACCAAGCCCCTCACCATGTTGCTCTAGTAGCTCGTCAAAGGTGCGAATGCCGTTTACCTTAACAATGTGAAATAGCTCTTGTCGGGTATGGTTGAAGTGCTCACAAATGGCTTTTGATACTTCCACACCGCGCTTTTCAAGTTCGCTATCCACAACATTTTTAAGTAAGGCAGCACAACCTCCACACCCTGTGCTGGCTTTGGTTTCGCCTTTTACATCGCCAACGCTACAACAGCCGCCTTCAATGGCTGAAACAATATCGCCCTTTGTCACATTTAGGCATGAACAAATAGACGCGGTGTCTGGCAGTGCATCGGCACCTAGCGCCGGTGCAGCATCGGATGAGGGCAGAATTAGGCTTTCTGGGTGTTCAGGCAATTCAATATTATTAAGTGCATACTGTAGGAGCGTGTCGTAGTCGCTGGTATCGCCAACGAGTACAGCACCAAGCACGTACTTTTGCTCGCTATCTACCACCAGTTTTTTGTACACGCCTTCTGGCTGATTTAAATAGGTGTAGCTAAGCGCACCGGCTGTGCGTTCATGAGCATCGCCAATTGAGCCCACTTCCACACCCATTAGCTTGAGTTTGGTACTCATATCTGCGCCAGCGAACTCGGCATCGCCGCCGGTTATATGACTTACAGCCGTGCGCGCCATGGTATAGCCAGGTGCTACCAGGCCAAAGATTTTGTTATCCCACAGCGCACATTCACCCACAGCGTAAATGTTTGGATCAGAGGTCACGCAGTGGTTATCAATGACAATACCGCCGCGCTCACCCAGTGTTAGCGCTGACTTTCTGCCGAGCTGGTCGGAAGGTCGAATACCAGCAGAAAATAAAATCATGTCAGTTTCTAGTGCAGTGCCGTCAGCAAACACCATTTTATAGCGGCAGGTATCACCGGCCTCAATAGTTTGCGTTGCCTTTTGGGTGTGAACCGTAACACCCAATGCTTCAATTTTGTCCTTAAGAACGTTACCACCTGCTTGGTCTAGCTGTACCGCCATAAGCTGCGGGGCAAACTCAACCACGTGGGTGTCGAGACCGGCTTGTTTTAATGCGTTAGCGGCTTCTAAACCCAACAGCCCACCACCAACAACAACCCCTACTTTGCTCACCGCTGCTGAAGCTTCAATAGCGAGTAGATCGTCTATAGTACGGTACACCAAGCAATGCTCTTGATCGTTGCCAGGAATGGGTGGCACAAATGGGTATGAGCCCGTAGCTAACACAAGCTTATCGTAGCTAAACACCTGCCCTTCCGACGTCGTCACTTTATTATTGTCACGGTCTATATCGGTAACCAAGGCATTGGTAACTACGTTTACGCCCCACTCGGCGTACTGAGCGGGTGTAGTAAGCGCTAAGTCATCAGCACTCGCGCCGCTAAAAAAAGATGACAGATAAACGCGGTCGTACGCAAGGCGTGACTCGCCGCATAAAACGTTTATTTCTACATTGGCATCGCTTTGGTGAAGCTGCTCAACAAAATGATGCCCCACCATGCCGTTGCCTACGACGACAATTTGCGTTTTTGAGTCCAATGAAGTCATGGTATTCCCCTTTTTTCGGGACAAAAAAAAGCCCGCTTCAACTTTCGTTGATGCGGGCTTCGTTGCCTATTTTGCCAACGGTTTAGGTCGGCTAACACATTTTACGGAGTGTTATAAATCACACAATTTTCAGCGATTGACACTAATCACCAAAACACACTTTACGTTTATAGCTATCCAAGTTCAGTGCCAAAACCGTAATCAATTGTTTTTATTTGATTTACTACAAAATAAGCATTATTCAGACTTCACAACTGCACCAAACAAACGCAAAACTGTGTTTACTTGGTGCATTAAGGCTTTCAAATAACTTAGGCCAGCTTATCCGTCGCTACACGGTAGCGAGGGTCTTCAACCACATTAATTTCAACAAACTTATCGGCCTTGCGAAGCAGTGAGCGACACTCATCACTGATATGGCGAATGTGTAGCTTTTTACCCTGCTCTTCGTATTTGTCAGCAAGGGTATCTAGCGCATCGATACCTGATGAATCCCAAATGCGAGAATCTTTAAAGTCAATAACTACATCGTTAGGGTCGTTGGCGATATCAAACAGGTCTTTGAAATGCGATACCGAGCCAAAGAACAGCGGGCCGTCTAGCTCATAGACTTTCCAACCGTCGTTATCGATATGGGATCTCGCTTCAATATGACGAGCGTGTTTCCATGCAAACACCAGTGCAGAAACGATAACACCCACCACAACCGCAATAGCCAGGTCAGCGATAACGGTAACGCCGGTTACTAGGAAAAGTACGAACGCATCTTCTTTGTTTACGCCGCGAATAATTCTGAATGACGCCCACTCAAATGTAGCGATAACCACCACGAACATAACGCCAACAAGGGCAGCGAGAGGAATCATTTCAATTAGCGGAGCTGCAAATAGAATAAAGCCCAATAATACAACTGCCGCGGTGATACCAGACAAGCGGCCACGGCCACCAGAGTTAATATTAATCATACTTTGGCCAATCATAGCGCAACCGCCCATACCGCCAAAGAAACCGTTTACGGTATTTGCAACACCTTGGCCAACGCACTCTTTGTTACCACGTCCGCGGGTGTCCGTCATTTCATCAATTAATGAAAGGGTAAGAAGCGATTCAATAAGACCAACCAAGCAAAGAATCACTGAGGTAGGCAAAATGATCATGAAGGTTTCCCAGGTGAACGGCACCATAGGAATAGCAAAGCTAGGAAGTTCACCCGCTAGCGTCGCGGTCTCGCGCTGGTCAGCTGGTAGCAAATCGCGAACAAAGTCGATTACAGTACGCGCTTCAAGGTCAAGACCGTGTACTAACAAGGTTACCGTAACAATCGCAACCAGCGACGCCGGTACAGCTTTGGTTAGCTTTGGCAATAAATAGATAATGGCCATGGTTAGCGCCACAAGCCCTAGCATCCAATATAACAGCGTACCTTCCATCCACTGTAATTCACCCGCTGCGTTGGTCACTTTGAACTGGCTTAATTGCGCCAAGAAAATAACAATTGCCAAACCATTTACGAAGCCTAGCATTACCGGATATGGGACCAGACGTATAAACTTTCCGAGCTTGAAAATACCGCACATTATTTGCAGTAAACCAGCCAAAATAACCGCGGCAAATAAATACTGCACGCCGTGTTGGGCAACCAGTGCCACCATTACAACGGCCATGGCGCCGGTAGCACCAGAAATCATTCCTGGTCGGCCACCAATAGCGGAAGTGATTAAGCCCATCATGAAAGCCGCATAAAGACCAATCATTGGTTCTACGCCGGCCACAAATGCGAATGCAACGGCTTCAGGGACCAAGGCAAGCGCCACGGTAATACCTGATAGCACGTCGTTTTTAACGTTGCTGTCTTTACTGGTAATTAAATCGAACATGTTCTCTCAGAAGCTAAGATGTTAAACACAACAACCCACCATGGCGTACACCGCGTTAAAGCAGAACACCAAGTAGGTAGGAGATTTTTTCGGCGATTCTATCACCATTGTAGCGCAAAATCTTTTAATAGATTGTTACTAGGGCCTGTTGAACGTTGATGTGCAGCAAAGATCAACAGGCCCCAGTCCGAACTACTTGGCGCTTACGTGATAAGCGCAGGGCTCTTTGCCCCTTTCCTAATGCTGTGAGCTTGTCAATTTTTCATGTCCGGCCTCAGGGCTTAATTTAATTGCGAATGCTGACAAATTGCATCGTACATGGCATCGTATAATGGTTTTTATTAACCGCGTCGTTCAATGCGCTTCGATTTCTAATACGGGGCTACGATAAGACGTCGCAATAAGGCACATGTCTTATTCAACGAGGAGTTAAAGTGGTACCTTATATTCTGACTATGTTGTGCGTGCTAGTGGCAGGCGCTATTCATTGGATGTCGCCGAAGGCTTATTGGAAAGCCACTATTATGTCGACCGCCGTAATTTTACTCTTTTCTTTAGCGGCATTGTTTATCTTTAAAGCATCGGGAATGCTGGTTAGCGAGCACACTGGCGAGAATGCTGACTTTTCTGGGCAAATGCTAACCATCACCACAATGATTGCCTTCTTCGGTTTCTTAATTTCATTGTTTGTAGGTTGGTTTCTTCGCGTAGTCAGAAACTAATCTGGAAAGCAAAACCACATAGTTTGCGAGGCTGCACCATTTTGGCGCAGCTTCTTCTCTATCAACTTCCCTCTTGACGCCGCTAACCTTTCCGTCCCCCCTTATAAAGTCACCTTAAGTAAAAGTTCCAGCCGAACCACATGCCGCTAAATGTCAGCACTGCGAGCGTTTTTGTTCACTCTAACGCTTATCTTCATTAATTCTAATAAACAGGGCATAAGTGTTGCTTGGTACACGTATTGCTCTGCTGAGTGCAGGAGGCTAAGAGCAAAGAGTTTCAAAAAACGTTTCGCCAATAGATGCACTCATCAATAAGAATTCGAAACGTGTGTACCGAAGATTAGCAGGCCTTAACATGCTTCATGAACCAGAACAGACCATTGCGCTTTGTAGCGACGCCACTAAGCGCTTTTTGCTAGCGGCCAAGCACGCCGAAATAACCGTGCTTGAGCAACTATCTAGTAATTGTCGAATTGTAATTGCCGTTCGAGAACTTATTCATGAACTGCAAAAAGAGCGTGGGGCCAGCAATATCTTTCTTGCTTCAAAAGGCGAGCGTTATGCCGCTGAGCGAATGCAGTACGTCAGTGCTAGCGAGCAAGCGGAGTCAATGTTGAAAAGCCACTTGAAATCGCTCTACCTGACAGATGAGATCACCACGGGTAACCCGCGGTTGTTGAGCAGCATTACACTTGCTATGCAGGCGACAGACTACCTGCCCAGACTGAGAGAACAGGTAAGCAAGCAGCTGCTGACACCACTGGAATCCACACGAGCATATAGTCGTCTAGTTGCCAGTTTACTTACGGTTATTTTTGAAGCGGCAGATATTGCAAGCGACCCAACAATCACTCGCTTATTGGTTGCACTGTTCAATTTTATGCAGGCAAAAGAGTACGCTGGGCAGGAGCGGGCGTGGGGCGCTATTGGTTTCGCAGAAACTCATTTCGATGTTCGCCTTTGTGAAAAGCTGGCCGCGCTTCAGCATGCCCAAGAACATCACTTCAGTATATTCTGTGAGTTTAGCTGTAAGCCGCATAAAGATGCATTAGACGCGTTGAACAAAAGCCCTGCTGCAATCGATATTACACAGCTTAGAAATATGATTGCACAGCTTGGTGACGGCAGTCCGATTGCCGGAGAAATTTCGGAAGTTTGGTTTGATGTAGCAACACGCCGAATGGATGCAATGCAGACGATCGAAGTGGCGCTCACTGAGGCCCTTACTCAGCAAGCAAACAGTAAAGTGGCCGATGCAAAAAATGAGATGGCCAATCATCAGCAGTTGCTTACGCGCTTCAATGATGAACACGCTACTGATGGCTCACCGCTCACCTTATTGTTCGATCCAAGTATGCCTGGACTCGCGGAAGACACTAAAGAAGACGAAATCAAAACGCTATCACTTAACGAGCAAACGAAGACTTTATCTGCTCACCGCTCTTTTTATGATTTACTGCGTTCACAGGCCCAACACATAGAAGATATGGGGCGGGAGCTCGAAGAGGCCAAGCGTGCAATACAGGAACAAAAACTAATTGGGCGAGCAAAACTAGTAGTAATGGAGCAATTCGGATTAAGCGAGAACAACGCGTATCGCCGACTGCAAAAACAAGCTATGAGCGAAAATACGACCATAGCGGCTATTGCCGCTAAGATCGTAAATATTACAACAAAGACTACTGCTCAAAGGTAGCTACTCTCAATTGAGTCACTTCTAGTTTAATTAAGCGCGTTCTAGCTCTTAAGGAGAAACTGAAGTCAACAAAGGCCAAACAGTAAGCCAATTCTTAGAAGCAAGTCGCTGTTTAAAAACTTCGGGCCTTGGATATTTTGGGTTAATACTTATGGTGCCGGCGAAGTTTGCTTCCAAACCAAATGGCGCGAGTATGTCTAAATCATCGTTGGCTAAAAGACGAACCGCAACACAGGTTTCTCGTTCTATCCAATAAGAAATAGCGTCGTGGCAATTTTGATAGGGAGCGTGCGCGTGAGCTACGTGCATACGCGCTTGGTTTTTAACTTGCCAATTAGCTTGAGGAACCATACGTGCCAGCTCGCGTTCTATGGCTTGTTCTTGTGCTTTTAGCCCTGGTTTGACGGCTGCAGAATTTGGTGAGTAAGCTTGCGGTTGAGGTACTGATTCCAATGTATCATCGGCACTCGCAATACTTTGCGGCGGATTAGTTTCATCACTAAAGTAAATCACATCAATATCGTTAAGCGGAGTCGGTGTCGCTCTTGCGTGTAACTCATCCCATATGGCATTTCGAACAAATCCAGCACCAATGTACCCTTGCGGTAAATCGAGCGTTCGCAAGGCGCGAAGGCAACGCATGCGAAAAGGATCCCGCTTAATAATGTCGCCTAGCCGTTTGAGATCTTGCACGTTTAACCTTCGTCTTTTATACGCAGTTTGCGTTTCCACTTGATGATATAAAAGCAAAAGGCAGCCATACTGCCACCACCAAACCAGCCTGCAATAATGTCGCTAGGCCAATGCACGCCCAATAAAATGCGGCTTAGGCCAATACAAAAGACAAGAAAAGTGGCTGCCAAGTAGATCCACACTTTTACTGAAGCGTTGTGCGTGAAGTACGTTAACAAATAGGCGATATAGAAATAAACAAGCGTAGATAAGGTAGCATGTGCAGAGGGGAAGCTTTGCGTATACACGCCCACATCCTGCATGGGCAGCGGCGGACGAGGCCTGTCGATGCCTGCTTTGAGTAAGAAGGTCGTTGCGATCCCCACGGCAACAGCAACCAAAAAAGTCAGTGCTTTTTTCTTTTCACCGGCCATCGCTAAGGCTCCGGCAACTGAAATCGTGACAAAGATAAGTGTCGTATTACTGCCTAACGCGGTGATATCGCGTAGCGCGTCTTCTTTCCAACCTGATACATTGCCTGCTTCACTAATTACATTGAATAACGCATCGTCAAACGTAGTCAGCACGCCCATGTAGACAAACAACATCATAAGCAAAAAACCGGTGCCAAGTAGTAACACCTGAATAGAGGGTGTTTTAATAATGTCTAAGTAAGAGGCTAGCGTGCCGCTGTTTTTCGTTTCACTGCTTGTCATAAATCTACTTCCATTTAGTACAAAAAGAGCGTTATTGGTCGTGCTTGCTACCACCTAGGCAGTTTGGCGATACCATAGATTGCCCACCTCGAGCTTCCCACTCTGCAGGCGTATACGTGTGAAGTGCCAACGCATGAACAGGCCCCTGCAGCGCTTCAGCCGCAAGACCGTTAATTTCTCTGTGTCTCGCTATTAAGCGCTTGCCCTCGAAGGCATCACTCACTACCGTTACTTTGAAATGACTTTGAGCCCCTTCTGGAACATTGTGCATAAAACTCTCATCTACAACCTCGAGAAAACTCGGATTAAGTGCAGCTTCAATCGTAGTTTCCAGAAACGCTTTTACTTGCATTTGGCTTACCTTGTTCTGTGAATAAGATGTCGGAATGTTAGATTAATTCTACCACCGATAGGCTTAGCCGTCTTCGCAATACCGTGCACATAATGACTTTGTGTTGTTCCTGCCATAATTAATACACTGCCGTGCTCAAGCACCTGCGTATACTTTTCCTTTGTTTCTTTGTGCTTAAAAACAAAGGGCCTTGCTTCACCTAAGGTGACGGATGCAATAACCGGGTTTATACCCAACTCAGGCTCATCATCTGAATGAAAGCTCATGCTATCTTGTCCGTCACGATACCAATTTGCTAACACACTGTTGAACTTTGTATTTTGGGTTGCAGCACATAACGCTTCACAACAATCCTTAATGCTTAAAAGGCTGTTCGTCCACGGATTTGGCGACATGGTTAAATTCGAATAGGTATAGGTACAGTCGTCATTGCCGTGCCAGCTCTGAAGGCGGGGAATTTTTACCGGCTTGCCAAACAATCTGATCGAGTCCTGACGCCAGGGTAACTCGGCCTTCAGTAACTCAAAAAAAGTATCTGCATCATTTTTTGATAGCGCCTGAGGAAAATAAGTGACATCGCCCTCTGACAGCGGGAGCTTATGAGATGAGCTATTGTTTTCTGGGGTCTCGAAAAGAGAAAACTGCATGCGTAACTATGATATTTCCGGTGATTTTTAATTTTGGCTATGGGCACTTGATCTCAAAAGTGCTTAAACACACTTTTGCGGTTCCCCCAATTACACCTTAATTACGCATGCATTGCTAATGTGGATTTTTCTGCGAGCTATAAAAGTGATTCTTCCACCATTACATTGTCACCATCAACATTGCACGGCATAAGAATAACACGTTATTGGTTAGAGCCGCGTGGCTGATATGATAAGATAGGCAACGCGTACATAAACCAAATAGGCATTCCCAAAAGTATGTGAGTGCTTTGAGCCTTCTCTGAAAACAGACTCCAATGAATACAGAATTTATTTTTGCCGACCGACAATTTTCGCTGATTCGCTATCCTGAAAAGCACCAGCACATAAGCCTTCAAGCATGGGATAGCGCTGATGAACTCGTTATTGAGCACATTGAGAGCTTATTAAGTGAAGCGTCGCTTTCAATTGGCAGTGGTGACAATGATGGCTCAATGATGATTTTTAACGACGATTTCGGCGCGTTAGGTTGTTGGTTTTCGCACTTAGCACCTTACTGGGTATCTGACTCCTACATATCTTTGCGATCACTCTCTGAGAATTTAAAAGCCAATCATTTACTGGGTAATGCAGAAACGAACAATAAAAACGGCCTGCTAACCGCGCCGCTGAAAACCTTGACTAGCGTGCAAAGCTTAACGTTTAAGCCAGAAAAGGCGCCGAGTCTTGTTGTGCTGAAGGTCCCCCGCGCCCTTGCACTTCTTGAACAGCAGCTTATTGATTTACAAAAATATATAACACCTGACACGCGTGTTATCGCAACCGGTAAAGTGAAGACCATCACAAAATCCGTACTCAACCTATTTGAACGATATATTGGCCCCACCACCACGTCCCTTGCCAAGAAGAAATCGCGGCTTGTGTTCGCTTCGCCTCGTGAGTCAATAAAACTATCTGACTCGCCCTATCCGACGCGCTGGCAGTGTAAAAGTACGATGGGAACGGCGTTAACTATAGACAATCTGGCGAATACGTTTTCCCGACAGTCATTAGATATAGGCGCTCGCATTATGCTTGAACATATGACGGTGAGCGCTAATGATGTGGTGGTAGATTTAGGCTGCGGCAACGGAGTACAGGGGGTTAATGCCCTTTCTCTTGCCCCTGATGCCAAAGTAATATTTGTGGATGAGTCCTATATGGCATTAGAAAGTGCCAGACTCAATGTGCTCAACAACTTCCCGGATAAAATTGATCAATGTGAGTTTGTTGCAAGTAATTGCCTTGAAACATTAATCAATAGAGAGAATAAACCTGCTGTTACCAAAATTCTGTGTAACCCACCGTTTCATCAACAAAACGCAATCACTGACCATATTGCATGGCAAATGTTCACTGATTCCCGGGACGTACTTATTAAAAGCGGTCACTTAGTTGTGGTTGGTAACCGACACCTCGACTATCACATTAAACTTAAAAAGTTGTTTGGTGGCGCTAAGGTACTTGCGAGTGACAAAAAGTTCGTTATCTTAGGCACTGCAAAACGCTAAGCGATTAAAAAACGTGCGCGAATTAAGGAAAACATTTAAAGGCATTTTTATGAAGAAAATACTTTTATCACTGCTGACCGCCATCATGCTAATAGGCAGCAGTTCACCCGTTATGGCCAAAAAAGACGATGGGTCTCAGGTTCAGCCAGATAACTATTACCCTCGGGTGAAAATAGAAACCACCATGGGCGATATTGTGGTTGAACTGGACAGAAGACGTGCGCCAATTACCGTAAATAACTTTCTTCGTTATGTTGATAAGCGCGCCTACGAAGACACCATTTTTCACCGCATCGTGCCTGGTTTTGTTGTGCAAGGTGGTGGTTATACGGCAGACTTCAACGGCAAGTCGAACTTTCCAGATATCTTCAATGAGTCTGGTAACGGTTTGACTAACGACCTGCACACTATTGCAATGGCAAGACAAGGTGACCCGCATACCGCAAACCGACAATTTTTCTTCAACGTGAATGACAACAGCAGCTTAAACCCCGGAAGAGACTGGGGCTACGCGGTTTTTGGCGTAATTGTTGAAGGCGAAGATATTGTTGATGCCATGTCGGAAGTAGAAACTGAATATTCGATTCGCCTTAACGCGAATAACGTCCCCATTGAGCCGATCATTATTAAAAAGATGACCGTGTTACCGCCCTTATAGCGATTAACAGATACAAACAGCCATAAAGAGCAATGCTTTATGGCTGTAATTCCAACCTGAACAAATGCTGTTTTGGGAAGGTTTTGTCAAAGTAAAAGCCCTGCTTGTTAAATCCTAAGCGCTGTAAAAGCTTCTGCGACGCCATATTTTCTGGGTGCGTCATTGCGGTTAAAAAACGATAGCCCTTAGAGGCAGACCACGCTATAACACACTGACATGCCTCATAACATATACCCTTGCCTCTTGCTTCAGGCAGCATGGCAAAGCCTAAATCTGGACATTCAAATGCAAAGCGATTGAAGAGACCACAAACCCCTAACGGTTGTTTGGTTTCGGTTAATTCGACAGCCAGCAGGCCATACCCCCACTCTTCGCGCTGCGCATTTGTTTTGCCAATGTAGTCACACGCATCGTCTACTGTATGGACATTTTTACTTCCAATGTATCTAAGCCATAGCGGGTCCTGCTGCAGCGCAAGTACCCAGTGTTTATCATCAAAAGTAAGCGGCCGTAGCGTTATTTTATCGTTTGTAAAAATAGCGGTGTTTGTGTTCACACTAATCCTTTTAGCAAAGTTTTTATGACGCGCATGTAGTACTCGCTTTTGTACCTCTACATTTGAACGTATAACTAGAAGTAAGACCTAAGGCAAACACTATCTCTTTGATAGAAGCCTGTCTATGTGCTCAAAGTGGTCTGGGTTGACCACTGCCGCGCGGGGGTACTTTGGGTTCGCTCTGTCGTTTACTCTTGGGTGCTCCCACAACGATGTATGGACGATAAATCGCTCGGCTTCCTTAATACCGCCGTGCTCTAGACATCCGCTTAAGCATGTATCGATATAAGTTTGGTGAACGGGGTAGTCGTTATTTGCCTGTGTGCATTCAAGTGTTTCACAAATCCAAAAAGTGAATTGTGAAAGCACGTTTTCTAGCGGCGCTGATTCATTATGTTGATGTAGATGAAAATTTAGTGCTTCAGGACTTACTTCGACAAACCGATAATCCTTTTCCCTTTCCTGTAAGGCAGGATTAATTTGTGTGGGGATAAGCTGGGCGTTTAATTTGCTATGCGCATTGGCCACCGCGCCAACGTATGTCTGTTTTTCATGAAGACTGCGAGTCACCCAGGCCCTTTCGAAGCCAGAAGCCGTCACAGGGATCCCTGGTGTAAAAATGTTGGAGTAGCGCTCTCGGCTGTCTTTGCTTAGTAAGCTTCCATAACCTAACACCATGTGTTTTTCGGTTTGCATGCTTAACCAATTCGCTATTTCATTCATTTTCACCTCTACTTCACAACCGCTCGACGTTTACCATCTTAAGCATGTTTATCTTTGCAGTTTATTCAACTAGAAAAAATCGTACTGACCACTTTCACCTAGTATAAAAAAGGCGATGTACTGAGAGCCCCAATACATCGCCTTGTATACCGCAGTGGAGTTGTTTAATTAAAACAACGCTCTCACACCCATAGTAAAGTTTCTACCTGGAAGCGGTGCTTGGTCTTTTAAGAAAGATGTATGAACACGGGCTTCCTCGTCAGTTAGGTTTTCACCGCGCGCAAACACTACCCAGTCAATGTCCTGTGTGCCAAACTCATATTGCACGCTCGCGTTAACCAAAGTGTAGCCGTCGGTTGCAGTCTCAAATGACGCAACTTCATTTTGGTCGTCGTACCACGTAAAGCCCACGTCAGCACTTAAACCATCGTTCACGTAGCTTAATTCACTACCAAAGCGCATAGGCGGCGTGCGGGGAAGGTTGTCGTCTTCTATTTCTGCGCGGATATAGTCACCAAATACGGTTAAGCGTAGCGTGTCTGATAAATCAACGTAAGTTTCTGCTTCGAAGCCCCAGATGTCAGCGTCAGCCTGTTGGAAATAATAGATTGGCAAGCCTTCTTCATCGCCGTGTTCATCATGTCCATGCTCTTCGTGTTCTTCGTGTTCGCTGAGCGCAGTTAAGCCTGTGCTTGTTTGGAAAATATAGTCATCCGCTTGATTGTAGAAGAACGAAGCACTGTAGCCCCAGCTTCCGGTAAACTTACGGAAAGTAATATCTAGGTTGGTACTAACTTCTTCTTTTACGCCTTTAAGTGTTTCTTCGATATGGCCTTCCTCGTCCATATCAAATACTAGACCTACTTCGTAGCTTTGGGTTGCTAAATGCTGGCCAGCAGAGAAAAGTTCTTGCTGACTAGGCGCACGTTCACTGCGTGACAACGTAACGGCAACCGAGTGACCTTCCTGGTATTCCCAGTTAGCGCCCGCTGAAAGCGATAGGCTGGTAAAGTCGTAGTCAGGGAAGTTGAAAGCAACAGCATGCTCCTCGCCTTCATGCTCATCATGCAATACGTCAAGTTCCACTTCGCTGGCATCAGCATCTAATGTCGTTCGCTCTAGTCGGCCACCAAGCTCAAAGGTTACATCACCTACTTTCTTTTGTTCTATTAGATAAAGTGCGTAGCTTGATGTGGTATTAGCTGGGGTAAAGGCTTCTTCGCCCACGGCATTGTAATCGCTATGATTAAACTGTAGCCCGAATACGCCGTGCCAGCCGTTCACTTCTTCGTGGTAAGCAGACAAGCGAATGTCGCTCGATTCGTTTGTGAATACCGTACCTGGTTCACCGTCTTCAATTTCAGCATGTTCGTAATCGGTGTAAGCTGCGGCAAATTTAAGGTTTGTAAGTCCACGTACCGGAGAGTGCCACTCACCGGCTGCTTGATAACGGGTCATATCTACATCAAGTAACACGCCTTCTTCAGCGTGCTCTTCATGATCATGTTCTTCAAGGTCGTGGTCTTCGCCCTCATGCTCTTCCTCACCATGAGCATGGCTATGGCCAGGTACGCCATATTTGTTGTCGAGTTGTTCAACAGCGAAACCGAAGAAGCCTTCTTCGGCCACGTAAGATAAACCTGCAACGACGTTACGCGTCTCCATTGCGCTGCTTTCTAGCACACCGTTTGGTTCATCTTCATCGGGATCTATAGACGCAAAGCCCGGAATATCCGCGTTATCTGTATCGCGATAAAACCCGTCGACATGCCATGCAATATTGCCACTGCCACCCGTTACATCTGCACGGGTATACGAGCCGTTATTCACTGTGCTATAGCTAGTTTCAGCTTCGCCTTCAACGCCGTCTATCTGATACTGAGGAATACGTTTGTCAACCACGTTTACCACACCACCAATAGCGCCACTGCCGTATTGAAGCGTTGCAGGACCGCGAAGTACTTCCACCTGCGTTGCACTTGAAAGTGTGGTGGCAACATTGTGATCTGGACCTACTCGAGATACATCAGATACATCCAAACCGTTTTGAACAATCTTTACGCGCGGGCCATCGTTACCGCGAATAACTGGGCTGCTTGAAACCGGGCCAAAATAAGTGCTGTGCACACCCGGCGCGTTTTTTAGGGTTTCACCTAAGGTTGGCGCTTCTATTTTACGTAATTTTTCAGCACCAATTACGGTCACTGGCGTAACAGATTCCAGTACTGATGATTGAAGCGCATTGGCGGTAACCACGATATTTTCGACGGATGCAGGCTTTAAAACGAAGTCTACATTTTGATCCGTATTTACGTCGCCTAAGTCGTTATCACCATGAATGTAGTTTGAAGAATAAACATGTAAATGAATATGTGGCTGCTTTACATCGTCAAAACGGTAAATACCATTTGCATCGGTGTATGCTACACGGCGGCTGCCTTCGATTTTTACTTCAGCCCCTGCAACAGGTTGCCCTGCCGTGTCGGTGACTTTTCCCGTTACTGTGGTGGCATGCACAGGCGCACTTAACAGCCCTGCTATGGATAAACTTAGCAGCGAACGCATTTTCATGGGTATCCCTCTGTGGATGTTATAACATTATTTAGTGATGTTATAACATTTTATCCATTGCCCATTGCTTGTCAACCGCTGCTTTACTCACTTAATCTTATGTTTTTGCAATTCAATCGGACGCGCCTACTGAAACCCAAGGTTTAAGCAATTCATAGCTAATTGGGCACGAAGGTACTAAGCCCTACTCACTGTGAAATTGATCACTCCTTGAATATGCTTCGCGTTGGTTTTAAGCATAAGCAAACGATCGATGCCCAGCGCCACACCCGCACACGGTGGCAAACCTGCGTCAAGCGCACTTAGAAAGTTTTCATCAATGGGCTTAGTGGGAAGGCCATGTTCTCTGCGTTTCTCGTTATCAGTTTCAAAACGCAGTCGCTGCTCTTTTGCTGCACTTAACTCATGAAAACCGTTAGCAAGTTCAGCGCCTTGGTAATACACCTCAAAGCGTTCGGCAACCCGTTCATCAACTGGGCTTAGTTTGGCAAGCGCCGCCTGAGAAGCAGGGAAATCGTAGATGAAGCACGGTTTTTCGTTACCGATTTCAGGTTCGATTACATAGCTGAACAACAGTTGTAACTTGCTGTCATAGCTTAGATTTTGCGGCGCGTGAATATCTATGTTCTGCTCTTCCATTGCCTTTAGCAAAACGTCGCCATCAGCACTTAACGGGTCAATATTTAAATAGGTTTGAAAAGCTTGCTGATACGTCATCTTATCAGCCGAAGCTGTGTTTAAGGTTTCTTGCAGCAAGGCGTCAACCTCGTCCATTAGCGCAAAATGGTCAAAATCTAAGCGGTACCACTCTAGCATGGTGAACTCTGGGTTGTGCCAGCGCCCTTCACCTTCATGGCGAAACGCTTTACACACCTGAAAAATACTACCGCTGTCAGCGCACAGTAACCGCTTCATGGCATATTCAGGGGAAGTTTGAAGATACAGCGTCGTTGGCTTACCGGATGAGGCAAAATTGAATTGGGTATCAAACGCATCTAAATGCTCATCGGTAACCGTACCGTTTGAAAGTAAAGGCGTATCGACCTCTAACACGTTTCTTGCGTAAAAAAACTCACGGATTGTTCTGAGTAATTCTGCTCGCGCAACACGGGCTTCATGAGTGGTAGTAGGCTGCCAAGATTGCATGTATTCAAACCTAAAAAGAATAGCTAAAACAAAAAACCGGTACACAAAGGCACCGGCTTTACACATAAACAGAATGCGCGATATGCGCTTAATACCAATCCGCATAGATCATTGCCCACTCAGAAGGCGCTGGCAAGCTTCATAGCGAAGCGTGGGAATGCAGGAATGTGTTCCCTTTCAAATTCCCAGAATGAAGCTAGGAAGCTTGCCAGACCTTCCCGAAGGGCGAGTTTAAAATGTCCGTACTCTTTGTTGTGTCACCTTGATTATTCGCCAGAGCGCGTATCTACACGGATAACTTCGCCTGTTTGAACGAATAGAGGAACGCGAACAACTGCACCCGTGCTAAGCGTTGCTGGCTTACCGCCAGTACCTGCTGTATCACCTTTAAGACCAGGATCAGTTTCAGTGATTTCAAGCTCAACGAAGTTTGGTGGCGTTACTGTGATAGGTGAACCGTTCCACAGTGTAATGGTGCAAACGTCGTTTTCTACCAGCCACTTTTTATTCTCACCCACTGCTTTTTCGTCTGCAGCGATTTGTTCGAATGTATCGTTGTTCATAAAGTGGTAGAATTCGCCGTCGGTGTACAAGTAGGCAAGCTCCGTATCCATTACGTCAGCGCCTTCTACTGATTCACCTGAGCGGAAAGTTTTTTCTAAAACTTTACCTGAAATAAGCTTGCGGATTTTTACACGGTTAAACGCTTGGCCCTTACCCGGCTTTACGTATTCGTTTTCTAGAATGTTGCAAGGTTCGCCGTCCAGCATGATTTTCAGGCCGCCTTTGAACTCGTTAGTGCTGTAATTAGCCATAATTCCTCTGTCTAAACATAAGGTACAAAAAGTTTCGTGGAACAAATAATACCTAAAAAACCGATTTCTGTAGAGCATAACTGGCAAAAAGAATTAGCAAGTAGCTTTACTGATCCTGCAAAGCTATTGCAACACTTAGGTTTAGACCAAGAAAAATACGCACAACACATCAAAGCACGTCGTCTTTTTCCTATGCGTGTTCCACGACACTTTGTGGATCTTATGGAAAAAGAAAATCCCAACGACCCGCTGTTTTTGCAGGTCATGCCGCTCAGCGATGAATTCCTAACATCACCCGGTTATAGCAAAGATCCGTTAGACGAGCACGACACCGCAGGCAAAGGCATACTGCACAAATACGATTCTCGCGTGTTGTTAATGGTTCGCACCGGCTGTGCAGTAAACTGCCGTTACTGTTTTCGTCGCCATTTTCCTTACGCCGACAATGCGGTAAGTAAGCACCAATGGCTTGATGTGCTTGAATATCTTCGCAGTAATAACAAAATTAATGAGGTGATTTTTTCAGGTGGCGACCCACTGATGGCGAAAGATGATCATTTGTCGTGGTTAGCCAACGAAATTGCCGCTATTCCCCATATAAAGCGCCTACGTATTCATAGCCGTCTGCCGGTAGTGCTACCAGAACGAATTAGCCATGACTTTGTTGAATGGTTTACGGCCTTGCCGCTTCAGAAAGTATTGGTGCTGCATGCAAACCACGCGAATGAGATGTCAGAAACGCTAAAATCCCGATTAAACACATTACGAGAGAGAGGTGTGATCCTGCTCAATCAGTCGGTATTGCTAAAAGGCGTAAACGATTCCGGCGATGCCATAAGTGACTTAAGTGAAACGCTGTTTGAGGCTGGTGTACTGCCCTATTACTTGCACGTATTAGATAAAGTGCAGGGTGCAAGTCATTTTTATGTCAGCGACGATGAAGGTCGTCGAATCATGAAAGAAGCGATAAAGCGCTTGCCGGGCTTTTTAGTGCCAAAACTGGTGAGAGAAATTGGCGGTCAACCTGGCAAAACGCCTATCGACTTACATCTGCATCCGTAACTTACGCGTAGGTATCAATGTTGGCGCCTAACGCGGGGTTTGAAGATGACGTTTTTGGTACGTCAGCGGCTGATTCCAGCAGCTGAAGCGACGCTTTTCCCTCTTGCTCTTGCTGGCTTTTTGCCAACTTAAGAGAGGCCAACTCAAGTGACGCACCGGACGTTCCAGAGGCACTAGCACCTTGTAGATCCATACCATTTTCCTTTGTTGCTTGTAGCAAAGTAAAAAAATGGGCAGAATTGCCCACCCTTACGATGTGTTGAGTGTTACGTAACCAGCAAATTCGTTAGTGAACCGCAAGCTTTGTAATTTACAACATCGTTAAGTTATCGGCCTTGAAAGACGAAACTTTAATCATTATTTATCGTGATACATTCGGCGTAGCATAATTGATAGCTGCGCAATATATATGAACATTAAGTGTGCGGCTAACGCGTGCACCGGATTACATTAGAAACAAAAGGCGTGACCATGCAACAGAGCCAAGAGATGCAAGCTGTCCATCAACAACTTCAAGAAACACTTCAAACGCTGCACCGCAAAGCTGTTGATGCCGACCAAATACTAGATAGTTTACAGCGCGATCAAAAAGGGAAGTTTGCAGCCGTTTTCGCAGATGACAGTGGGTTTAGCACATCAGCAAAACGCTTTGGTCCATATGTTCAAGAGATAGCGAACGACTGGCAGTCGCTAAAGGAACTGGATGATGATGCGGCCAAACAAGCCCTAGCGCCATTAGTTAAAAAAATAGAGTTGGCGCTGGTGACCATTGCGCAATTTCAGCAGTCTCTTGCCAAAAAGTAGTGTAGAACTTCAAATGAGTAAAACAAAGCCCGCTTTCATAGCGGGCTTTTTATAGGTTGGCTTCTTACTTTCGGCGCACTCTCACGCGCCTTACCGCTTATTTTTTTGATAAAGCGGCAGCAAGGCAATTCTCCGCTTAATTTCCTGCACTTCTTTTAAGTACGCTTTGCTGTCTACCCGCTGATATTGCTCAGTAAACGCTTGCTTACTTAAGCCTTCGGGCAGGCCTTCAATAGGCGGGATGATTTCAAGTTCACTTTGAATGCGCGCAATCGCATTTTGCACTTCCATCGCAGTATTTGGATGGGTAGCAACCTTTGCAAACTCAGTACCCGACATGTCTGCCGCTAAGTCTACAAAGCTATAGCCCGAACCACCGTTGCCCCGGTCCATTAGCTCTTTAAACTCACCAATTGCTAGGGACATACCTTGTTCTGCCATTAACTCTAATGCAGCAGAAATGATAAAGTGACGAGCCAAATCGTTGCGCTTGTGCAGTACAGCACCTCTGCGAGGCTTTAGCGCTTTTTCGGAATCTGGTTGTATGTCGCCCACCAGAGTCCCAACACGATGATGCCCAACGTAAACCGCTAAAGCGAGGATTACCGCGTTATTATGCAGTACTGCATCTTCGGGGGTTTGGCTTTGCTCTCGCGCTCGTGCCATCCCTTCACGCAAGTATTCAATAAGGGATACCGGTTTAGTTGATAAGGCTATTTCTCTACCAGACAAATAACGTAAATAGTATGCGGATAACTGCTGAAGCTCGGTCTGTTCGCTTACCGACATATTCGACGCCACTACGTTTAACTCGATTAGCAGCTCATCTAAACGCCCAACATCAAGGGTAAGTTCACCGCTTCTCATGGTCACACGTTCAACCCGCGATAACGCAATGGTGGCTATTTCTGATTGCGTATAAGAGTTCACCGTACGCTCTAAAAACCCAAGTAAAAAACGACCCGGAATGGTTAAGTCACCAACTTGGACTTGCTCTATACGCAAGCTATCTCCAGGCAGCACTAGCGCTGACGCATTTACGTAATACCCCGTATTGTTGATAGCGTAAGTGACGTTAATGGTTCCCGCCAACGGCGTGATATTCACTACGCCCTTAAAGTCAGGTAATGCACGCTGTAACACACCCACTAAGCTTTCGACTTGGGTTTCGGTGAGCGTAACTTGATGCCCCTCTTCTCGGCGGGAAAACGCCTGTTGCAGCTGACCGAGGAGTTCGTTAACGCTATCAGCACCATCTAGCTGTGTGGGCGCTGTCGATGCGACTAATGGCGCTTTTTGCACAGCCATAACCGTAATCGTAGCAACGCTTACTACAAGCAGAACAACAATGATGGCAAGAGTAATCAAAAGCCATTTTACGCTACGCAAAATCATGAGAAATCAGCTGTACCTGTCATAACAATGAATAAAAAATAAGTTAGCGCCTCTGGCGTTCTTTGCTGTAAAACAAAGAAAGTTACGCCCTAACGTGCTGGTTATACTACGTTATCTATTTTCGCGCCACCAGTGAGAAGTGGCACGACAAGTCGGTGATTAGCCTCCACCGCATTCGCTAAAAAACGAGTTCGCAGTCCACCCAGTCTTTCAAGCTTGTATACCGCACTGTGGCGCGAGACAAATCATGATGTTTCGACAATTCCGTGGGTATCACAACGCAGGCTAGGTTTGCAGCAAGTGCCGCTGTCATGCCGGTTTGCGTATCTTCAATTGCCACACATTCACCGGGTATTTTTCCTAGCTTGTCCATTGCAAGCGCGTAACAATCAGGTGCTGGTTTGCTGTTTTCGACATCTTCCACGGCAACCACACAAGAAATATAAGCACTTAAACCATACTGAGATAAGGTTTTTTCCACCGACTTTTTACTTCCCCCAGTCACAATGCCAATGGTGTAACCTTTGTTTGCACAATGTTCAATGGTTTCTTTAGCAAACGGCATTAAGGGAAAAGCTTGCTTATCTAAGTAGTCGCTAATGCTTTTGTGTTTTTGCTCTGCTAGCACCTGCGGCGCTACATCAATATTAAAGTGTTCGACGAGATCGACAGCATTTTGCTTTACGGGAATACCCGCCATCACTTCACAATAAAAATCCTCGCTTAGTTCAATATCGTACTCCAGCAAAATGTCTTTCCACAGGTCAAAATGTACGGATTCTGAGTCAATAAGGGTACCGTCGTGATCAAATAACAGCGTTGTGGTTTTATCGCTTACCGCTAACTGGCGGGTTGATGAAGAAAATGAGTGCAATGCCAAAATAAACCTCCTTGCTAGTTCAATACCGGTTGTGAAAATATATTGGGTGTCATCGATACCGAAAAAACGATAACACCTTTAGATCCTGGTGCAGTGCTTTGTTAATGGTGATTGTTTTCATGCCATATGTCAGAACATGCCAGAACAGTGCCAGTGCTGTGGTACACTGTGGCTTTCACGAGCTAGGACATTTTCAACGTGGAGCAAATTGGGTGCTTTACCACATTTTAGGCTTTGCCAGTGCCGCGCTGTTTTTACTGACATGGTTAGGATTATGGTCACAAATTAAGGCCATGACGCGCTTTCAAGTGCCCGTTTCTAGCGAAAGTGACGATGCTAACCACAGTCTGTCACTTAACCAGTTTGGCTCTAGCTATTTTGCCTTTTTCTCAATTTTCCTCTTTGGCATTTCGGTAGAGCCTTTCAACCATTACTTGGTGTGGACACGATTTGGCGCGCTCGTACTTACGCTCATTATCATTTGGAAAATATGGCAACACAGGCGCACTTCAATTTCAGGCTATGTTGCCGCTATTGCCTTGCTAGCCCTTATTGGTGGCACACTTTCCATTGCTTTTCGGCCATTCCCAACGCTTGCACAGCTTGGCGCAAATACCTTAATGCTGGTCGTTACCGTTATCTTATTTCAAGGTTCACTGCACCAGTGGTTTGTACTGCAGCGCAGACAAAAAGTGGGATCGCTGTCATTTGCGCTGTTTCGCAATATATTGATAAAAGACGTTAGCACTTTATTGTTTGGCCTAACAATGCCATTAAGCCAAAGCTGGCCGCTACTTATCCTAAACGGCACCAGCGTAATTATGCGTGGCAGTATTTTATTGCAGATGCACAAACTAAAACGCCGAGAAATTTCCGTATCAGGATAGTTTCTCGGCGTTTCTACGTTGTTTAGTGTAGCGTTAAGGTTGCTTGTCTAGCGGTCGCTTGTTTGAACAGCGTTATCGATACAAGCTTCTATAAATAAGCACAAAAGCGGCGCGTTTCTGCAATCTACAACGCCACTTCGGCCATATTACCTTTGCTTTCAAGCCATGTTTTACGGTCGCCAGAACGCTTCTTAGCAAGTAGCATGTCCATCAACTCCATCATTTCTTCCGCGTCTTCAATGGTCAACTGAACAAGGCGACGGGTGTTCGGGTCCATGGTTGTTTCGCGAAGCTGTAGCGGGTTCATTTCACCCAAGCCTTTAAAGCGCTGTACGTTGACTTTACCGCGTTTCTTTTCCGCTTCAATTCGGTCAAGAATGCCCTGCTTCTCGCCTTCATCTAGCGCGTAATACACCTCTTTGCCTACATCTATTCTAAAAAGCGGCGGCATAGCGACATACACATGACCTTGTTCTACCAAGGTTCTGAAGTGACGAACAAAGAGCGCACATAGCAACGTTGCAATGTGTAGCCCATCGGAGTCAGCATCGGCAAGAATACATATTTTACCGTAGCGCAAACCAGATAGGTCCGTCGAGTCTGGGTCGATACCCAGCGCAACTGAAATATCGTGAATCTCCTGGGATGCCAGTACCTGAGAAGAGTCAACTTCCCAGCTATTTAAGATTTTACCGCGCAGCGGCATAATTGCCTGAAACTCTCGGTCTCGCGCTTGCTTGGCCGAGCCCCCCGCCGAGTCACCCTCTACTAAAAACAGTTCAGAGTAAGAAATATCTTGTGATGAGCAGTCGGTCAGTTTACCTGGTAGTGCCGGCCCTTGAGTGACCTTTTTACGCGCAACCTTTTTGGTTTGACGAAGGCGGCGCTGTGCATTGTTGATACACATTTCAGCAAGCGCTTCAGCAATTTCCGTATGCTGATTTAACCAAAGGCTGAATGCGTCTTTCACCACGCCTGACACAAACGCGCTGGCCTGACGTGAAGACAGGCGTTCTTTAGTCTGCCCGGCAAACTGTGGGTCCTGCATCTTGGTCGACAGGATATAGGCACAGCGGTCCCAAATATCATCAGGCGATAATTTAACACCACGGGGCATTAAGTTTCTAAATTCGCAGAATTCGCGCATTGACTCCAGTAAGCCTTGGCGCAACCCATTGACGTGTGTACCGCCTTGCGCTGTAGGAATAAGGTTAACGTAGCTTTCCGTTACCAAATCTCCACCTTCAGGCAACCACATTACAGCCCAATCGGCGGCTTCTGTGTTACCACTGAAAGTACCTACAAATGGCGTGTCAGACGGCAAGGTTTCAAACTCTTCTACCGCTTGGTAGAGGTAGTCTTTAAGACCGTCTTCGTAATACCACTCTTGGCTTTCTTTGGTGATCTTGTTGTCGAAACGAATGCGCAGACCCGGGCTTAATACCGCTTTAGCGCGCAAGTTGTGCACAAGTCGACTGGCTGAGAATTTAGCCGAATCGAAATACTGCGGGTCAGGCCAGAAGTGAACACGGGTTCCTGTATTGCGCTTACCGCAGGTATCAATAACTTGTAAGTCTTCGACTTTGTCGCCGTTTTCAAAGGCAATTTGGTATACGTTACTGTCTCGTCGAATAGTTACTTCTACGCGAGTTGAAAGCGCGTTAACTACCGAGATCCCCACCCCGTGAAGACCACCAGAGAAGGCATAGTTTTTATTTGAAAATTTACCACCCGCGTGAAGCTTACATAGAATAAGCTCTACGCCTGATATCCCTTCTTCAGGGTGGATATCTACCGGCATACCACGACCATCGTCGATAACTTCTAACGATTGGTCTTCATGCAAAATTACTTTGATGTTAGAGGCGTGCCCAGCAAGCGCTTCATCCACACTGTTATCGATGACTTCCTGACCCAAGTGATTTGGGCGGGTAGTGTCGGTATACATACCAGGGCGGCGTTTTACGGGGTCAAGGCCGTTTAAAACCTCGATAGCATCTGAATTGTATTGATTTGACATAGTTATGGTTGTTATTTAAGCCAGCGACAAAGAAAGAGGTACGCAGCGCTTAAGCAAAGCGCCGCACAGCATAGGTTTGATGTTAGCAGGGCGAGTACAGACTGGCAATGCGCTTATTTCAGCAAAAACTCGGCAATAGCAGGCAAGTGATTTTCGTAACCTACAAAGCTGTGATCGCCGCCTTCTTCAATAACCAGATGACTTTGTGCGTACTTTTCAGCCGCTAAGCGGTAATCCAGTGTTTCATCCTCGGTCTGAAGTAGCACTTTGTAATTGCCTGGCGTTTTAATTGAGGCAGCTTCTAATGCTTGGATTACCCCCATATCGCTTTCTACTATTTCAAACTTTTCTTTGCTGTAAGGGTTTTCGTGGGCACCGATAAACCCTTGCAATAGCTCGTAAGGGCGAACAGCGGGATTGATTAACACGGCTTTGCCACCAAACTTTTCAAGCAAAAACGTAGAGAGATACCCCCCCATTGAACTACCAATAAGTTTCAGCCCGTTTTCAAGCAATGCCGGTGTGTTCTCAATAAGTGAAATTAGCTGGTCTTCCACTTTGCTAGGAAAATTAGACAATTCGGGAATGTGTAAGGTAACGTTTGAGTGATGCTGCTCAAAATACGCTTTGGTGGCTTGCGCCTTAATGGATTTCGGCGAACTTAAAAAGCCGTGAAGATATAAAATGTGCTGCATGTTTTTCTCTATTCTGTGTTCTCTGTTTCTATATTTAATATGGACTCGATGAGAGTTCAAAACTGTTCTTAACGCCAAATACTTCCAAAACAGCCACGCTTAAGCAAAGAGCGCGAAAGCTAAACCCGAACAACCTTAACGCCCACCGAGCCACCATCCATTAAGCTCATCACCTGATACCCTGGCGCTTCATTGCTAACACCGAATTCGGGACGCATTTCCCATTGCCAACAGGTAGATGGGCTTGCGTAAGAAAGCGTTTTGTTCACTCCTATTTGCTGGCGCAATGGCGAATGCACATGGCCGTGAATGACAGCTTTCACTTGTGGATGTTCGTCTATTAACGCGGCTATCTGTTGCCCGTTAGCTAACGAGTGCTTATCCATCCAACTGTTTGAAGGCAATATGTGGTGATGAAGTGCAACGAGATGATTGGCCTGTGGTGACCTAATTAGCGCTTGTTCTAGCGCCTGTATATCGCTTTCTTTTACTTCCCCGGCTGCCGTTTGCTTATTGGTTATAGCGCGGGTATCCAGGCCGTGTATTTGCCAATTGGGAAAGCTTATCGGGTCATTGCTCTTTAAATGACGGCTGCTAAGATATTTTTCAAAGTACGGATTATTATCGTGGTTACCCGCCAGCACAAACCATTCTATATTTGCTGGCTCAATATATTGCTCCATCAATGCGATAAAATGCTCGTAGCTCTCAGGTGAATTATCGCCACTAATATCCCCAGTCACTAGCACAATTACTTGGTGCTTTGCTCTCTGTTCTGGCTCGCTGGCAGCTTTTTGAGCAACGTAATTTTTAATATCAACGCTATCAACAACATATTCTCGAACGCTACTGAGCACGCGTGCTAGTGAATCATAGGGTGCGATGCCCGCATATCCCGTCTTATCTTTGTCTTTTAGTAAGTGGCAATCACTTAGCTGAATGAGTGTGGTCACGCTTCAGAAGTAACGCTTGAGGAGTGTTGCAAACAGAAGTTTAGCCATTCAGCTAAAAAGATATTCACCATGTGCTTTTCGTTGCGCTGGCGCATTTTTAAATTCGGATACTCGTACGACGGTTCAAGCGCTCCCGTATTTTGGCTATTAATAACCTCTGCCATACGCGCATCGTGATATAAGCGCACCGTCATGCTGGGTGTTAAATATGAGGGCATATCTTTAGTGGTTTGCTTAATGCTTAACGTACTGGTGTAGCGAGCAGACTCTACAATACGTATTTCATAAGACAGGCCGACACCAACCGAAAATTCATAGCTCAAATCTTCCGTATCGCAATCAGGCAAAATTCTCAGAACATGGGAGTAGTTCAGTTCGCAAAGCGCCTGCATTGAAGGAAGGTGAGGTACGTATTTTCGTTGATTGCGTTGTGTCACGATGTCTGCCACTGCTCCAGAAGTTGTGTTTTGTGCATAAAGAACCATTGTAGCGCAATTACCGCTGCGGCGTTGTCAATATGGCCATTTTCCAACCATTCAAGGGCGGTATTTTCTTTTATTCGATGTACTTTAATGTCTTCAGACTCGCTTTCTAGGCCGTGAATGCCTTGCGCTTGGCTAGCATCAGTCTTTGCTATAAAAATGTGTAATCTTTCGGTCGTGCCGCCCGGGCTCGATAAATAACTCAGCGCTTTGGTTAATTTATCTAGGGTAATACCTGCCTCTTCCATCGACTCTCTATGGCATACAGACTCCGGTGTTTCTCCTTTGTCGATCATGCCCGCGATAATTTCTATTAACCAAGGGCTTGAAGATGTGGCTAATGCCCCAATTCTAACTTGCTCAATGAGCACAAACTCTTGGAGTTCAGGATCGTAGGGTAAAACACCCACCGCGTGACCGCGTTCAAATATTTCTCGCGTGACCGTGTCGCTCCATTCTCCATTAAAACACTTGTGCTTAAATTGATACTGATTCATGGTAAAGAAACCACGATACACTGGCTTAATGTCGGTGATTTCGACGTCATTTGAGGTAAATGAAAGGAATTCCTTGCTCATTTGCTGACACTTATGGTTCAAATAGATTTATCATACATAGTACATTTACACACCAACCATGTATACGCATGAAAAATGCGATACGGCGTGTGAGCGAATAACAGAAAACTCATATTACAAGTCGTCTATTACTATAATAATTGCGTGGGTAGATCACATATTCTGTTACAGTTAATCGAATACTGTTACGAGTTTGGACTTTCGGTTTGTGGTTGAATTTTCATACACTTGGTTTTAATAAGTCGTCTCAACGAATAAACGACGACGCAACTTGAACACAACAGGAAGACGTAAGCATGAAACGAACACTTCTGTCGCTAGTTATCGGTGTTTCGATGACAACTGGTGCGCTAGCCGATGACCTAATGCAGGTATATCAACAAGCACTGGCGAACGATCCATTGGTAAACCAAGCGAAAGCGCAACGTGATGCTGCGTTCGAAGGAATCAGTCTTAGCCGCGCAAGCCTACTACCCCAAATCTCTGGCTCTGTGGGTTACACCCAATCTGAATCAGAACGCTTCCAACTAGCGGCTGGTGACAACGGCCTTCAAGTATTCACAACAGATACTGAAGTAGACACGCTTAACTACGGTTTATCACTTTCAATGTCTTTATACGACCACGCAAACTGGTTGGGTCTAGACCGCGCAGAAAAAATTGCTGAACAAAGCGATGCACAACTTGCCGCTAGCATGCAAGACGTTATCGTGCGTACGGTTACAGCTTACTTCGACGTATTGCGCGCGCGTGACAACGTAGAATTTGTAGGTGCTGAAAAACGCGCCATTGAGCGTCAGCTCGAGCAAACACGCCAGCGCTTCGAGGTTGGTCTAACGGCTATTACTGACGTGCACGAAGCACAAGCGAACTACGACAGCACAGTAGCTCAGGAAATCCAAGCGAAAAACCAGCTTGAGTTTGCCCTTGAAGCACTTCGTGTTATTACCGGAAAATACCACGATCGTCTTTTCGGTCTAAATACAGAGAATTTCTCTGCGACTATGCCAGTACCAGAAACTGTAGACAGCTGGCTAGAGACCGCACAGGACCAAAACCTTGCTCTATTAGTTGACCGTTTGGCCATGGACGTGGCAAAAGAAGATATTGCTATTGCGCGCTCTGGTCACTTGCCAACATTATCACTGTCTGGCAGCTACGGTCGCTCGAAAGATGATGTTGATGCTGAAATATTAAATGACGACGGCTCTACCACACCGTTTGGGTATGAAACGCCGTACTTGGATAACCAGTCAATTGGCATTACGCTGAACGTTCCAATCTATCAAGGCGGTAGCGTAAGCGCGCAAACGTCGCAAGCGAAGTACAACTACGTAGCGGCCAGCCAAGCTGCAGAGCAGACGTATCGTCAAACGGTACAGTCAGTTCGTAGCTCGTTTAATAACGTAAAAGCGTCTATCTCTACTATTCGCGCTCTTGAGCAGTCAGTGGTGTCTGCAGATAGCGCACTTAAGGCCACAGAAGCGGGCTTTGATGTCGGTACTCGTACTATTGTTGACGTATTAGACAGCACCCGTAACTTGTTTGATGCACGTCGTAACCTTGCGGGCGCACGCTATGACTTTATTCAGTCAGTGGTTACGCTTAAGCAAGCGGCAGGTACATTGACAGGTGAAGATGTGGCTATGATCAACCGTGGTCTTAAGCCAGCAGAAACCAAAACCAATGGCTAACATTGAGTAGTTGATTGCGCCAAGCGCTGTCAAAAGAATGAAAGGGTAGCCTATGCTGCCCTTTTTTATGCCTACTAGTTTTACTTAGTTAATAGCAAAAGCAGGCTCTATCCAAACGGTGATGAGAAAGGAATGCTACGCCGCGGGCGTAAATCTTTTTAGTGCACTGAGCAGTTGGCGATATTCTGCGCGCAAGGCTTCAGCATTTTGTTTTGTTGGCGCGAAATTAGATAGGCGTTCAGCCACGATATGCAATTTCTCTTGCAACAACCGTAATTCATCATCCATGATTATGCCCTTTATTTTTAAGCCTATGTATTTGGCTAGATAAACGTTTAGGTCACGTGTGGCGACACAGGTTTTAAAACGCCTTTTGTGCCCCTACATTTGTAAGCAATAAGTGCCTTTATTCAGCACTACTGATTATTTAGTATACCGCCAATCGCGCTTACCACAAGCCCTTTGGTTATTTGGTTTTTCTTTGAGTGATAAATAGAAATGCAAGCCTCTGAACTTCAAAATAAATTTGAACGCATTCGAGCCAATAAATGGTTCGAAGCCTTTGTAATTAGCGTTATCGTTATTTCAGCGCTTCTCGTAGGTGCCAAAACCTATGAATTGCCAGCAGGCATGTCATCCGTCACGTTATTCTTAGATTGGTTTATCAGTGCATTCTTCCTGACAGAGATCACCATACGATTTTTGGCTGAAAAACGTAAACGCTACTTTTTCAAGAGCTTTTGGAACTGGTTTGACACACTGATTGTGGTCATCAGTCTCATTCCTGCAGACGATACCGAACTGGCACTCATCGCCCGTTTGGTGCGAGTGTTCCGCGTATTGCGTATGATTTCGATCATTCCCGAGCTCAGGATCTTATTAGTTTCTTTGGTTAAAGCACTGCCACAATTAGCATATGTCATGCTATTGATGTTTATCATTTTCTACATTTACGCAGCTATAGGCAGTACTTTATTCGAAACCATCAATCCCGTGCTGTGGGGCGATATCACTATCTCGATGCTAACGCTCTTTAGAATTATGACGTTCGAAGATTGGACTGACGTAATGTACGAGACTCAGGAGGTTTATTCGTTAAGCTGGATTTTCTATCTTACCTTTATTTTCTTCACCGCCTTCGCGTTTTTAAACATGGTGATTGGGATCGTGGTGAACGTGATGGAAAGAGAAAACGAAAAAGCACGAGCAGAAAAAGAAGCCGCTTTACTTGAAGAGCAAATTGCACAAGGAAACGTAGAGCCAACCCTTCAAGATGTAATGAAAGAACTACGAGAGCTAAAGGCGCAGGTTACTGCTAATAACGAGCATAGCACGGTAAGCAAAACCAGCTAGGCGCGTTTTGCTCCAATAGCATGATTGAAAAAGGCCACATTGATGTGGTAATGCCGTTCACTTAAGGTGAGCGGCATTTTTCTTTCTGCTGTATCGCTGTGGTCTCTTCTTAACTGTTCGGGGGAAGCTGCGTTCTCGCCGTGG
>NZ_JAKRFB010000091.1:0-9717 GCF_022348315.1 Alteromonas sp. MmMcT2-5
CAGCCGTGTAACTTCTGTTTGTTCGTTTTGTCATTTAACACCTCAATAATTGGATTATATTCCATTATTAAAGTGTCCTGTTTGATTAAAGCAGATCAGTTATCTGAACGACCGGTATACGATCAGATAGCTAGTCTACAACGGAGGCTCCTCTAACGTCTGCTATTCGCTCAAAGCGGTCTCAGAAATCGCTTGTCTATATTGCGTTGCACCATCAGATTTATAGCGATGAATTCTTTTTAGCTTAGGCTGGTCGTGGTTACTGAATAGGAGAAAACCATGATTATTGGGTATCAAGTTTTTGAATCATCTGGCCATATCTGGGAACAATATCAGGAGAATTCGGTGTTGAGTGAGGGCCTGGCACTCAAAGTTCATGGGATTGCCAAACAGAGCGAACCCGGGAAGGATTTTTATATCAAGGCTGTACTTCAAGATGAGGTGTCTGATCCTCACTTTTTGCCGAATAGTGATACACCAATTAATTCAGAGAGCGAATTGGGCGCATTGGCCTCAGAGTTCGATGGCGAGGTGATGCTATCTAATCCAACCGATATAGCAACGATGCCGGCAATAGCCGCTGCTCGGCGTCTTACTCAACGCTCTCATTCTACACATACCATAATTGTTCCCGATAATGTTGAGTCTATTTGGTCTGGGGATGGCGCTGGTGAGTGGCTACCGGCCTTGGTATATATCCCTAATATGGAAATTAATCAGCAAGAATTGTGATGTTCGTGAATAATGGGGCAAATGAAAGACTGCCCCGTTATCGAAGGTCCACTAAGGTTGCTATATCAGTTAAAGAGCCAATATATATTTTCCGCTCCTGTTCAGAAAATTGTTTCTCATTACAAATGACAAAGCGATATTCTTGTTGATATTGAAATTTATAGTCTTTGCAAAAAGGCAGATGCTCGCTCTCGATAAGGGTTTTTCCATCAAAATACGGATCGATGTACCTCACGCTCCCTCGCTTTAGTAAGGTATGGTTCGATTGGAATTGCTTTGTGCACACTCGCAATCGGTTATAAAACTCATCTGGTTCATGAATTATGACGACTGCTTCAGCATTCCAATCTGCGATCATTCTATAATTGATGGCATCAGTGAAACAAAGCGTTAAAAAGTCTGGTGACGACACTGTGTATTTGAAACATTTAGCCCCCGATATTTCCGCCTGTTCCTTTTCGCTCAAATAATGAATGAACTGTAGTTGAAGTTCGTCGTCTTTCACAGATAGGTTATCAGAGTGCTTATAGTTTGAAGCACTTTGAAAGAATATGCCGCCGTCTTGGTGAAGCTCATGCATGAATTGGTAGCTACCGAACCGGAACAACTTGTTATCACAATTTTCCTTGAGACAACGATGTATTTTCTGGGCTTTGTATTTCACCGTTTCACTTGGCGCCAACATCGCCGTTGTAGCCTTATCTAGGGGGTATTTAGCTTGGAAATAACCTATTCCCCCTGGGCGAAGTGACATCTCCGCGAGCACATGGCTCAATCTTGCATGCGGATTTAGATCCTCGTTACGAGGTACTACCATACTGACGCTATCAAGCTCGAACGTGTTGTTTAGTAATTGCCATTGACGTTCTGCAAGTTGCTTGTCTGGCACTCCAGACAGATATCTCTTCTTTCGTGAAAGGTAAATCCCTATCACGTCCATCAATGAATTATTGTGTATCAATTCGATGTCCAACTAACGTTTGATGGTGAAGTCTCTCATGCCCAGAGGGCGGCTGTCTCTGCGCTTGATGACGGGTTCTTCTTCAATCAGAGTAAGTAGCCTCTCATGATTGGGATCAGACTTAAACTTGTCGTCATTAATATAACTGTCCAGTTCAGCTTGGGTCGAAAATCGCTCATAATCACAATTATCGCACCTCACATATAGCTCATCTAAATACAGCACGCCGGCATCAGAACAATTCGGACATGCACTGCCAATTTTTGGCATTCTTATCTCCAGCCACGATGGTTCAGATGTTTTCCTCAACAGACTTGCTTGAATGACTGGCTTTCTTAGATTCCATTGCCTCGATTACTCTGACCAAATTTTGATGGCCGGCTGAGCAATAGCTGGCCAGGTATTCTTTCCCTTCAATAATTTTTATTTCAGAGAGACCGATAGGCTGCCTACAGATTCTCCGTGAGGCTGGGAATTTATGTGTACAGATTTGTACTTTTTTCATCTTAGCGCTGCTTCTAGCATAAAAGTATGACCCAACAGTTGCTAAAGTACTGACGCCAGTCATTACTGCCAAAACCGTTTCTACCGGACTGACGCCGGCTGCAACCCATGCTGTTCTTCGAGACCCTGGAGGGGTTACCTCTAATTCCACTCCAGCATATTGACGTTTGGTTAAAGTGCTAAATGAATTGGTTTTATCTTGAATCGAGTTTTTGGGATTTCTAAATGCCTTACGTCGACCGGCTCGATTTATGGCCAACGTTTCATCAAGTGGAAGAAATCCATCTTTTATTTTATACATTTTCAGTTACCATCCCTTAACTTCCCACGTTAATTAACCTTATAAGAATAAATTCTTAGGGTCCAATAAATATCCAACTGTGACAAAAGACGAGAACGATTTACCCGAAGAAAATTGCCAGGTCGTGCTGTATAGCAAATCGCCTACAGCAAGGCTGGACGCGGTATTCAGCAATGGCGTTTTTAAAATTATAGGGCACTGGGCCATAAAAGAATTAAGGCCTGAAGATGTGGAAATATGGGACTACAAAGGACAGGTTGATTAAAAGTTTAGTAATATAAAAGCACTTCAGAAGCAGGACGTCTGGCTTTAGAGGATATCGTCCTGCTCACTTTGAAACGAATTACACGTTTCGCGCTCTTGTATGTGGCCTTTAGTGTTTTGCAATAATGGTTGGACACAAGCACATGGCTAAAATGCGGCCTAATTGAGCTGGAGAGTCTATCAATCTCCATATGTCTTTCTGTTTTAAAGCCTTCAGCTGTATATTGTGTGAAAGTTTGTCCTTGCCCATCTAACGGCAAGTACGGTGGATCTAAATAGCACGACTTCACTCCTGAATACTGAGGTAATTTCATTGTGACCTGTTGGATAAAGTCGACAAAGTCCAATGAGTAAAATTCAGCACTAGCAAACTTTTCTGCGAAATACGTGATTTCAGCAATGGGGAAATACGGATTTTTATAACGTCCCATAGGGGTGTTGAACTCGCCTTTCGCATTGAACCTGAGTAGCCCATTAAAGCAATGCTTTGATAGGTAAAGTAACAATATTGCCCTTTCTTCTCTATCGGAGCTGGCATTGAAATGATTTCGTATTTGATAGTAAAAATCGTGCGTGTTAGTTGATTGCGTAAATAACCGACTAGCTTCTCTAATAACAGAGACATGATCGCGCTGAACCATTCGATAAAGACTCACCAAATCCGCATTGGCATCGTTCAGGCAATAATGTTGATAGTCTGTATTCAATGACAGTGAACATCCTCCACAAAATGCTTCGACTAGCAAACTGCCTTTAGCCGGTACATGCTTTAATAATCGGTCCATCATCAGCAATTTGGAACCTGGATATTTAATAAATGAACGGGCCTTCGCTGTTTTCATATATTTCTTACTTTAACGATGTAGTGACTGCTTTATCTTCTAAAACAGCAAGGCCGATGACGGCAACGATTATTAGTAAATAGTCAGATATTGGAAATATCGATTGTGTTAATGCTAAAGACAGTAGCCAAAGAAACATCTTCAGCGACAGTGCATAGTAATTCACCTTTTTCATTTGAACTAAATGCCTTTGAAAGACGTTTGGTGTGACTGGCTATATTGCTTTTCTACGAGCCGCAGCCTTAGAGCAAGGATTTCTACTAGCAACTCAGCATCAGTGAGCGCATCGACGGGATCCCTGCTCTTCGAGGCTTCTATTTGTTGTCTCAACCAGTTAGAGGTGCTTGGTTCGTGAATTAACATTTCTTCATCTATGGTGCTCATTGTGTTGTGGCTCCTGTCAATAATGTACGATCACATTAGCACTCATTTTTTCTCTTCAAGGCGTTAGGCAATGAAAAATAGATGGGTCTAATCAATTCTTGGCAAAGATGGATTCGGCAAAGAATCTTTCCTTTCCGCACACGCTGAGCCCGGTTTGTAGCCGCAATTCCAAAACACTTGATAGTGAATACATCTTCACTATCGAGATGAGCCGATGTCTTGCCAGCAATTAACGTTTTTTGACTTTAATGGGGAAAACAAACTCGCTGCAGAATCAATTGAAGAGCGAGAAGCGATTGTTCGTCACCATGCCAAACAGGGGGCTTTATTCTTTGTAAGCACCAGTGGCGGCTCTGATTCGTGTGCTATGGCTATACTCATTCAATCTCTGGTACCAGCATCTCAAATTATCTATGTGCATGCTCACCTTGGTGAGGTTGAGCATCCGGGGATCATCGAACATATTAAGCGCTTCAAGCCTAAGTCAATTCCACTCTACATTGTTGAATGTGAGACTAAGAACTTTGTAGACATGGTTTTGGAGAGAATGATGTGGCCTTCACCGAGGTATCGGAATTGTACCTCTACGCTGAAGACCGGCCCTATCGATAAGCTTATACGCAAGGTTTGTGCTGAAAGAAAAATCAGAATTGCCTACAACTGTATTGGGCTGCGTTCGGCTGAGAGTGTTCCCCGCAGTAAGCGCAGCCCTCTTTTTATCAACTCTCGGTTAACACTCAAGAGTGGTAAGCGCGTGGTTTATGATTTTTTACCCATTTTCCATTACTCAAAACAAGAGACATTTGAAGCAATCTATCAGAACAACGAAGTACCCTTTCACGTCTATGAAACGGCCTACGAAAACGGCCAGGTAATAAGGCGAGAGGGGGGAAACGATAGAGTGTCGTGTCAATTTTGCATTATGAGCAATATAAATGACCTCCAGTGTGGCGCAAGGCGCTACCCGGACTCTTACGCGCAAATGGTAGCGCTTGAGAAGGTGACTGGGCACACCATGGCTTTCAAAACTGTCAAAAAAGAAGTGGTGAAAGTTTCCTTAGAAGAAAAGACGGGCATAAAAGCTGACGAGTTAGCGGTGCAACGTTGGGTGAATAAGCTCAGAGCGAGGAAATGTGAAATTGAAGATGCCAAGCTGCAATCAATGCAAGAAAAGGCGAAACAACAAACATTGATCCCGGTGACGAGTGTGAATGGTGACAACCAAACTATTGCCATGCCTTTCTGAGGCCACTTTGTGGCCCGTTTCTTCTATTGGAATACGGTGTTTGTATTTAAGGAACTTCACTATGTTTGATTTTGCGCAAGACTCGATGATGCCTGAATCTACTCAATCGTGGTTGACAGCAATTAACGGTCACTCATTAATGGAAAATGGCACTATGACATCGCTTATAAAGGCTAATGGCCAATGCGTTGAGAGAGTCACACGAATAGGTGAACAGGCCGATTTCTACCGCAACCTGAATTCCCCAGGCTTTTATTCATGCAAACAGCGAAAAGGGGCAAACCGGGGCAAAGTATCTGGTTATGCAAATATCTTCGTAGTTTCAAACCCTTCTTTTGTCGTGTCACTTGCAGGGCGTAGACGAACACTCAGAGAGCGAAAACGATGCGTACATGCCTATGTCAGGGGTAATGTTTTAGGAGCATTTAACGGCTCCTTAGACCTCAGCAAGCTTAAGCGCGTTTACACGGTAACTTATCAGCCTTTCGTAAGGGATGTCTTCTTTGAACGAAATGTTGGGATTAAAGTGCATGAGTTGCCCCAATCCCCCGTTGCATTGCTTTTTGGCGCGAACGTATATTTGGTTCCTGAATGAGCTACCTCAACTCAATGTCAGCGTCCGGGGGTATATGAAACGTTTTTCCGCAGTCTTCACAGTCGACGGTTTCGTTTCTAGGGTCGCCGATGAATCCGTCTTGTTGGGAGTGGCAATACGGGCAGTCCACACGAACTTCACTTGCAATCATCATTGTTTGGGTTTTCATCTGGCAACCCGCCCCATCAAGTAAATTGAATTTATTAAGCCAATTAAAGAAGCCATCGCCAGCGCGATCAGCAGTGGTCCAAGTTCAAGTGAAAGCAACTGTTTGACTGGTTCTTCAGCCAACATGATATAGCAACCAAACCCAATAAGCGCAGCAAGACAGATTGCAAATTGCAGCATGGCTGTCATGTCGAAAGATGGCTGATTCCGGCGTTCCATATGAATTCCTACTTGGATGATTTCTCATAGGTTAAATCAGCAATATTGGGGGGTTGGCAAATAGAGGGGGAAAATACCATCGGTCCAACCAAAAATCCCAATTTGTTGCCAGGTTTGCGTCATGGATGAAACTATCAGCATCAACCACCGAGGATAACTTCAATGGGAATGCAAGCAGAGCTTTTTAATGATGCACCGGCTAATGACGTGCCGACAAAGTCCACTTTACAGTTAGTCAAAGAACTTAAAGACGCTGGGGAAGACTATGAATTTTATCCCACCACCGAAGAGCAATTAAAAGCGGTCTCCGGGCATATACGACAGTTATTTGCTACGTATGAAGTTACCAATCGATACGACGATCCAATAAGAATCCTCGACATCGGCGCCGGCGACGGTCGTTGTCTATCTGCACTAGCCAGCACTATTGCAGAGATTGATTCACGAAAAGTGGTTAAACGGTTTGCCATCGAAAAAGCGACGACACAGATAAAACAATATGCGTCAAAAGAAATAGTCTTGATAGGTACCGATTTCTGGGAAACGAATTTTATTTCAAAAAGCACCGATTTTGGCTTTACTAATCCCCCATTCTCGGAATTCTCTGCTTGGATCCAAACTATCTTGGGTCAGCTTAACTTTAAAGCCCTTTATGCTGTACTACCGCGGCGTTGGCGCAAGGACAAGGCTATTAAAGATGTCATCAAACGGCGCGATATCACTAATGTAGAAATTATCGCAGAATCAGATTTTATCGGTGCAGATAGAGCCGCGAGAGCACCTGTTGACCTGGTGTGTTTTTATTTTGGAGAACTGGATCAAGCTCGCATAGAGAAGAAAAAATTAATCCGCGAAGGCTACAAGCCAAAGCTCGGCGTCAGCGGGAATTGCAGTTTCCAGCTGTTCATCGAGGGTGAACTAGGCTTGGTTAAAACACACTCAGAAACCACCGATAAATTCAATGAATTTGTGGAGAAGGAGCGGATCCGGGCTGAAATGGCCAAACAAGGCACACGAAGCTATGAACTGGTAAAATCTGAGGGGGTTCTTGCCGCATTACTCGATCACTACGAACAAGACATGCAGCAAATACTCGAGCAGTACAAAGCTATCAGCAAGATCGACTCATCGTTATTGGCTGAATTAGGCGTAAAATATGACGCTATCCGAGAGTCTGTAAAGAATAAGCTTTTTGGTATGAGAAATATTTACTGGGACTTACTATTTACGCATTTAACCCCAATCTCCAGCCGGCTTACTACAAAATTCAAAAACCAGCTTTTAACGACGTTAAGTAGCAATGCGCTTGATTTTACGTTGAAGAACGCGCTTTACATTGTTGATTTCTCGATAAATTATGCGAACAACCTGGTCGAAGATAGTCTGATTTCTGTCTTTCGTGACCTGAGCTGTGAAAGTTCAATAAAGCGTTATTACAGTTCGAATGAACGGATGTATAACGATCGGTGGCGGCACAACAATACCGATGACTATAAACAATGTAAGATTACGCTTGATTACCGTTTTATTTATAGCTCATGGGGGAACTTTGGTACTTATGACTGGCAGCGTGGACTGAATGAAAGCGCCCGGGACTTTACCAATGATTTACTTGTGGTCATGAAATTGCTTGGCTATGGCAACTTGTTCTTAACTGAAGACATTTCAAAAATGACCGCAGGGGATAAATTAGCCATTCGGGGCACTGGTCCTGATGGCAAGGAATTGGACTTGGTACAAATTAGGTATTACGGGAACGGTAACCGCCACATAAAAATGAATACTGAAGCCATGGCACGATTCAACATAACAATATCACGATTGCTCGGTTGGGTTCGCAATCGCGCAGAATATCAGAAAGAAACAGGCTGTGCGAAAGTGGATACCAGGGTGTGGGATACAAAAGACCATATCTACATCCAGCCGAATGCTGTGAAATTGCTAAACTAGCAAAAAGACATTGTTATTAAAAGGGGGCATAAAGCCCCCTTTAGTTCCGTTCTAGCCCTCAATTAATCTTTCGAGCTAAGTTGCTTCACTGATACTGCAATCGATAACAGTAGAGCGATAACAGTTAATATTAAAATAACTATTTCAACCATTCGAACGTCCTCCTTTGGTGGGAGGGAGTATGGCCAGTCATCTGCTTCCTTCACAGTTATCTCGTCAGACCGGTACTTACCGTCTAAAGGTATGCGTACTCCCAGTAAGTTTAGGAAGCAGCCATTGTTGTCCAAGCAACGGCCCGAGATAAATTAGGTAAAAAAAGAGGTTTAATATGCCTAATAACTCACATCAAAGTACGCCTTCAGAGCACTGTTATTATATACATGCATTATGAATTTGATAAGAGGGGATTTGATATTATCTTATAGATGTTCTATATTTAAGTTGTCTAAAGGTATGCGTACTCCAATACGCAAACAAATCAGCCCGTCGTCCAAACGGGCTTTTTTGTGTCTGCAATCAGACCAATCATCTAACTCATTCCCTAGCTATAGCAAATGCCCATTCATTAAGTGACGTACCGATCTGTTCAAAATCTCTAACAAGGTTTTCACTGTCAGTTAAGTCAATAAGCTCTTTTAAAATCACCCAAGAGAAAACACCAACCTTTTGCATCAAATGGCGTACTTCTTCATCACTCAAGTTAGGCGTAATTATGTTGCCCTGGCCAACCTGTCTCCCTGCGTTTTGGATGCCTCCATGGGTAAAACTGTGCATGAATGGGCGCATGTCTTCCCACATTCGGGAAAGAAGAGGAGGTTGACGGATACTGGACTCGACTTCCTGGATCAAAGTCCATGCACTTTTCCACTCATCTTTTTGAATAGATTTATCGATTTGTGCATCTGTCGCGCATCTGTGTAGCCACATTGCACGAAACGTCGTTTCAAATAATGGGCGTAGTAAGGCGTAAGCGGATGCGAAATTGCGTTTTTGTGCAAGCATCTGAATGGCATCGCAGTGATTCAAACTAACAAACAACATCGAAGAAACAAGTATTGTTCGAGTTGTCGGCGGCGCAGAGCATAACTCTGTTAACGGCCAAATTCTTTCCAGATGTTCCCTCGCTTTAAAAATGCATTCCATTATGGACTCACTAAATTTCTTATCTGACGTATTGGACTTCAAAATTCTCAACAGAATGAAGCTTTAGAAATTTCGCCAAATTATCCAAGCGCCATGTCCGCAGTTCATTAGTACGCCCGTGACGCATAACGTATGCTGTTTTAGTATCAGCGTTAATTGCAAAAACAAAAAACTTAAGTTCATCATCTTTACTTTCCTGAGCGATGACTCTGGTGATCGCCTTATCGGTGAGTCGCTCAGCAAATGCACCTTCTTTTAAATACAATAAACTATTCATAATTAACAATATGCCATAATGTTTTTCACATAATGGGGTTCTAGGGATTTTCCCCTCTAAAAAGACATAATCCTCTGTAGACCACACCAATAAATGGCTGCGGAGGTGGTTTACTTTCAGCTTGGAGCCTA
>NZ_JAKRFB010000092.1:0-8615 GCF_022348315.1 Alteromonas sp. MmMcT2-5
CAGCCGTGTAACTTCTGTTTGTTCGTTTTGTCATTTAACACCTCAATAATTGGATTATATTCCATTATTAAAGTGTCCTGTTTGATTAAAGCAGATCAGACTTGCCTTGATGAACTCAGCAAGCCCGACGTCGATATCGAGCAACTGCTACCATGGCAGTTTGCTAAGCGATAGGTGGTATTGCCGGACGCTTACGGTCAAAACATCGGATTGTAATTTACAATCGTCATTTCTCAGTAGGTCAAAACATCGGATTGTAATTTACAATCGTCACTTTTCAGTAGGTCAAAACATCGGATTGTAATTTACAATCGTCACTTTTCAGCAGGTCAAAACATCGGATTGTAATTTACAATCGTTACTTCTCAGCAGGACAAAACATCGGATTGTAATTTACAATCGTCACTTTTCAGCAGGTCAAAACATCGGATTGTAATTTACAATCGTTACTTCTCAGTAGGTCAAAACATCGGATTGTAATTTACAATCGACACTTTTCAGCAGGTCAAAACATCGGATTGTAATTTACAATCGTCACTTTTCAGCAGGACAAAAAAACGGATTGTAAATTACAATCCGTAAATTTTTCAAGAGTTAATGGTTGATAAAGATAGTAATTATTGTAAACCACCAACATCCTTTAGAGCCGCAACAATCTCATCTATACTCGATTCACGAGGTAAACCTTCAAACGTCATTGTCACTTTATTGCCAATCCGTTTAACTTTAAGTTTTGACCCGTTTAGTATGGTTGTTTTGTTTACAGGCTTCTCTTCCTCTTCAATAACAGAAATAACAGACTTTAAAAAGAGATTGTTTTTTCTATCAGGATAATTGGACTTAATCTTTTCTACAGCTTGAGATAACGCTTGAGGGTCCTCTTTGTATAAACTTCCGATTCGCACAAGTTGGTTTAGTTTTACTTTAGTAACGTCCACCAACTTTTCAGCAAGGCCTAGAGCATCATATGCATCTCTGGCCTTCATTGTTCGAGCAAAATTACCAGCGTCCCAGCCAATCATTTCAGCTATTTCTTTTCCTGTAAGAACTTTGTCGTCAACAAGAGGCAAAATAGAAAGCCATCGTTCGAATGGTAGGATGTCATTTCTATCCTCGTTTTCACTAAACATAAGTTTAGCCGCTTCAGCATCATTAAGCGTTTTAATAAAAGCCTTGAAAAAGCCCACTGTTCGAGATGCTTCAAAACGGAGTCTACCTACTATTAGCTCATAAACAATACGACCATCTTTAGTAGTTTCATTTGTTTTTCTCACGACGCCCGGAATATGCTGACCATCAGCTTCAATAGACTTGCGTAACTGTGCTATCCGTTCTGTAACAAGAGAACTATTATGTCTGTCATGGTATTTAAAGATTTTTACTTGATCATGCTCTAAATGTAGTACCGGCTCTTTGATAGCTTTAGGGCGCTTTTCATGAACGCCCATGGCAAGGTTAACGGCAGGGTTAACCGTTTTTTTGTTCTGTGGTTCGCGTTCCTGTTGATTAGTATTTTGTTCTTCATCGCTTTTGATGACATCAAGCAAACTCCGCATATGACTTGTCTTCTTACTCATCTGTTAAACCTCGTTCTCATCTGTACTATTTTGGAAACTATTCAAGCTTGTTAAATCAGTAATAATTTCGTTGAATAAATCTTTCATGTTTTCAGTAATGCGTTTATCTGGCTTAACAGACTCATATGGTGTTTGAAACACTGCTGAAGCATTATCAATGGATTCAGAATGAAGCATGCTGTTCGTATACATATGTCTACCAAGTACAGCTTCCATAACCTCTATAAATTCATTGCTCTTAGTATTTCGGCGGTCATACATTGACGCCATAACTTTGATACTATTAAAAACCTTCCCTTCAGCTACTTTAAAAACATATTCAGTTGCCATTTCGAGAAATTGTCGAGTACTGACAAAATCAAGCATACGCGGAGGGCAGGGGATAATAATGTTGTCTACACTGAGAAGTGTTTGAAGGCCGATAATGCCAAGGCTAGGAGGTGCGTCTACAAAAACAAAATCATAGTTATGTCTAACTGTATCAATACCTTCTTTCAGTCGTTGAAAATATTCAAGTGGATCATCATCGCCGCTGCTAATCTGAGTAACAGCTTCAAATTCAGAACTAGATAGATGTTGCGTAGCAGGGATGATATGCAGATTATCGAAATGAGTTTCACGTATCGCATAATCAAGCGTCGTCTCTTCTGAATATAAAGTAAAAGGTAACACAGTGTCATAAGCATCGAGATCACCATCACCTACTATACCAAAAAGAGCACTCGTGCTCGCTTGGCTATCCATGTCAATTATCAGTACTTTATAGCCATTAAGCGCACAATATTGAGCAATGTTGACAGCCGTTGTCGTTTTACCTACGCCACCTTTAAAGTTATATAGCGCGTTAGTTATTCCGTAAGCGATCAATATAGACCGTTGTGATTCGTTTAGTGTTTGAGGCTATCTTCGTTTAAGGAGATGCGTTCTATATCTAACCGTGCTTCACAGCCGAAGATAAAGTCCCCTTGCTCTTCTCTTATCCAGTGATCTCCAACCGCGCGGATATCATCGCTAAACTTGGTCTTCTTTCTTTTTATCAATCGTTTTACTTGAAGTTGTCCTTCTTTAGGCGCTTGAGAGAGTGCATCAAGCACCATTTTTTCATTTTTGTCTGTGTTGTGCCAAGTGTCCAGTACGATGGCATTCCACACGGTTATTATCGTCAGCATAGCATCTTCCATTTCTGCCTGGCTGTAATCAGCAGGGAGTGCATTTAACACTCCTTTACCGAACTCCATAATTGTGGCTGAGATTTTAGTGTTGGGAAGTGAGTATTTTGACATCGCTGACTAACCTGTTTTGATTGTATTTTTGTTTCCAGAGCCGCGGCGTGAGGTCGATTACGTCCCTGGCCGGATGTAATGCCACGCGTTGTAATACATCCACCAGATAATGGTAGGGATTAACGCCTTGCAGGCGGCAAGTCACCATCAGACTTTGCAGTATGCCCAGTTGTTCAGCGCCAAGTTCAGACCAGCAGAACAAATAGTTTTTTCTCCCTATGGGGATTACCCGCAATGCCCGCTCAAGATGATTGGTATCCATGGGTAAAGCAGGATTGCTCAGGAACACCTTGAGTTGGCTTTCTCGTTCATGCGCATAATGGAGTGCCTTGGCGAAGGGAGATTTGGGCAGTAAATCAGTGCGCTGTCGTTGTTGATAAACCCACCGGAAGAAGTCAGCAACGAGTGGCTCGCTGTGTTGTTTCCGGTAAGCATGGATATCGGCTAGGTCTAATTGTTTATGCCTGATGTGTTTTTCATGCCGGTAAAGCGTGGCGATGATATCCAGTGCCTGCTGCGCGGTGTGCGGCTCACTGTCGAGGGCTTTTTCAAAGCCCCTGCGCATGTGTACCCAACAGGCTGCATGTACAATCTGTTGTTCGTATTGATTTAATTGTTCAACCGTTTTGGTGTAGGCGGCATAACCATCGGTGAGCAAGGTGCCGGTAAAGTCCTGTAACTGTGCTTGGGCATGCAACATACCCCGGCTGTTACTCCAGGTAAACGCCACTTCATCACTGTCACCGTACAGGGGCCAGAAGTAGGTTTGTTTCATGTGTCCGGGTTTTCGGCCAGCGCCTTTAGTGCGACCTGCTTTAATGGGCACTTCATCCATGGCCAGTATTTTACTTTGCAGAATGTGTTGCCACTGGGCTTTGGCGATGGGTCGAAGCAGCTCAATGCCTTTTTGTATCCAGTTGATTAAGGTGGCCCGGCTAAGGGTAATACCGCTATCCAGCATCCGTTGATGTTGGCGGTGAAGCGGTAAGTGATACACCGCTTTATCAACCATCAGTCCGGCGAGCAGTGAGACATCGCAGTAACAGCCTTCCAGCACATTGCCTGGCGCTGGGGTATCCTTAATGGTTTGCGTGGTTTTATGACGCACGACCTGTCGACGGAATCTCAATACCACATAACTGCCAGGCTGTTGTGCTAAGCGACAGGTTTCTTTGGTATCCACTAATTCATACTGGTCGGCATCCGCCCCCTGTAATTCTGGCGCAGGTATATCAATAATCTGTTGCGGCACTGTCTCATCAAAACGCAGGCCTTCATCATTGACATCCGAGTCGCGACGTTGCTTTTGTGAGGAACGAGTATGTGCCTTCACCGGTTTTGTTTCTGCCGGTAAGGTGAGGGTTTCCCCCTCATCAAACAAACTGCTCTGCGCCGGATTATCCGCTAACACCTTTTCAGACTTACGCCCGAACAACTGACGTTTAAGCCAGTCGAGTTGCTGCTTGAGTTGCGCAATTTCCTCGGCTTGATGAGCAAAGGCAGCCTCAATTTCAGACAGTGAAAGGTGACTAATAGAGCGTGTTTTCATGGGCTAAATTATAACAAAATCAGTTAATTAAATCGCCTGTTTTGTTTGTCTTTTTGCCAGTAAATCCCATCAATCAAACACTGTAACTGAGCGCTGTTTAATGGTGTTTTTGCTGTGCCGTCAGTGACTTTGGCGAAGGTACCTCTTTCTAGACGTTTGCTCCACAAACAATAACCGCCCTGATGGTAATACAATACCTTTAGCTGGGTGCGGCGTTTATTGATAAACACAAACCAGTCACCACAATGCGCCTGCATGCCCAACTTGCTCTGTACCAGCGCTGCCAACCCATCAAACTGTTTGCGCATATCGGCATTGCCGGTGTACAACCAAATACGCCCATTAGATAAGGGTAACATCAGACGGCTCGGTTCATCCGCAGCACCACACCACCGGGTAATACCAGTTCTATCTCCCACGCTGAATCTATACTCTGGTTTCCGCTCGCTGGCATATCAAAAGCAAGCCAGTTATCCTGCTGCGCAAACGGTTGACTATCATCGCTCAGCTTTTTACGCCACAGATAAAAATTTGATACTGTTAACGCATGCTGTGCACAAAATTCACTGACTGTCAGCTCGCTTGCTGCTTGCTTGTCAACCAATCTTTGCCATTGCTCACGTGTACGTCTTTTTGTTGCCATCAGTAAAGTCTCCGTTAGTAAAATCTACGGAGGCTATTTTACGGAGTAGCTAAATCTGGGGAAGACGGCCTATATTGATCGCTTACGTTATTCCTAAACGCTTTGTGGGTGCATCCTTTTTCAATCTGGGAACAATTTTGAAGTGCTCTCGTAGAATATTCACTTGCTCAAGCGTATAACCGATTCTACGTCCTGTTTCAGGGTTTACCTCTGGCTTTTCAAGTAGTTTAAGGGTTATAAGTATAAAGAAGGAAACGACCCCACGACGTCGCTTCGCTCTCGTCACGGGGTTTTTAATATTAATTTAAGATATAAGAAAGAACTTGGAACTGAAGCACTAGAACAAACTAAAGTAGTTCAGCTAACTCCATGTCACTATCGTTTATAATAAGATCATCATATAGAGGCTTGTCATGGAATTCCTGATCTATTGGTTGTGACTCTATCACCTCCTGTTTTTTGTCAGTAAATATTGGCTTAGTCACGAATGTGGAATTTGCACTCTCAATAAAACTGCGCATTCGAATTACTTCAGCAGACCGATGCCGAGAAGCAAAGCTATTTAAGTGTTCATACAAATCTGGATGTGAAGCTCTAGTGATACGTAGTCTGATATTACACGATTGAAATCCATCACCGGCCTCTAGCGGATATGAGATATTGTTTAAAGCTAAGCGCATGAAAAGCCGGATTATCTCATTTCGACCCTTTCCATCTAATTTGGAAACAAGTGCAGTTATATTCGGTAACTCTTCATTATTAAGCCTAAACTTGCACATGATATCCGACATCGTTATTTACCAGAATTAGCCTTTAACGCGCCACCATATTGCAAACCTTTTCCAACTGCATCGATACCATAACTGACTACTGCATGGTGCTTAAAACGACGTTGAATGTGATCTAATAAAAGTCCTGAGGCACCACCAACTACGACGATACCATCTAGAGATGCCCCTTTACCTATGACATTAGTTATCTTGTTCGCCGCTTTTTCCATATGTGAAGCAATGAGTTTACTGGCATCGAAAGAAACAGTTTCTGACTTATGAATTGGGAAATTAAATGTTTTACCAAACATAGACAGACTTCCAGTTTCAAAAGCCTTATTAATAATAGCTGGAGAAACCTCACCAATATCGAAGACCTTACTAGAGCCGAGGTACTCTGCAATTTCATGTACGAGAACAGACATGCCAAGCTCTATAGCACCAGATAGTTTTTCATCAGGTCTCATGTTGTTAATCGATAGCCAATCAAGAGTTAAATAGCCAATATCTATAACTAGGAAGTTTTTGTTAATTAGGCTTCGCAATCCAGTTTCAGGCGATGATTCATATACGTGGTAAAGTAAACCCGCAAATGGTTGACTGACTATCCACACATTTCTTATAGCAATATGACGTTGACCAATTTTGATATTCTTGGCCATTGCTTCTAATTTTGGTTTGAGGTGCATCCGATTGACTGGAAGTGCAAGTGCTAACATGTCAATTTCATCATGAGGTTGCAACGATAGACAACCAAGAAACATTGCTAAATATTCATCGCTATCGATGTAGTTATCATTAAGTACTTCAACGCTTTTACGCTCACTAGATAAACCTACATCCGTTCCAACTTGCCACTCGTTGTCATTAACAATAACAACTGCACTTTTGCCTGTGGTAACCAGTAGACCACCCGTCAAATCACTTCTTGAACCGAGTTGTTTAGGGCGAGAGGGCATCGTCATCGAGTTCATATGCTTGCCATTGGCGCTATAAACTAATGTGGTACTGCCATATCCCACTTCAATTGAAACAATAGAAGGATGAACCTTCTCATTACTCATGATTTTTTCAGCTACTGACATCTTATACCTCGTATATACCAAAAATTCACTGGGACACAAACGTGTCACTTGGGACACAAACGTGTCCCTAAGAAAAACAAATACATTTACTTTGAAAATGAGTTGGGACACAAACGTGTCACTTGGGACACAAAAATGTCACTTGGGACACAAACGTGTCCCTAGATAAATAATAAAGTGCAAAACTAGCATGCATTGACTATTAAGAGGTCTAAATCGTGGTGTTAATGGATTTATTCAATCGCTATCAGAATAGGAGAACTAATCTTCAAGTAAGTTATTGATAACCTACTAAGGCTTAACAAAATAACGAATAGTTCATTTAAAACAATTAGATATGTAAATTAAACTGAAATTAAATAATCTTTATATATTAGGATTAACGAAAGAATATGCATTGATGGTAACCATTATATTCAATAATAGGTTATATATAACCTACTAAGGCTTAACAAAATAACGAATAGTTCATTTAAAACAATTAGATATGTAAATTCAACTGAAATGAAATAATCTTTATACATTAGGATTAACGAAAGAATATGCATTGATGGTAACCATTATATTCAATGATAGGTTATATATAACCTACTGGAATCTTCAAAAACCATTTAAAACCATATGTTTCAGATAGATAAATAATAAACTAACCAAAGAAAAACCCTGTTAAATTACTCTTAAACCTTTACTCGAATACTGTAAATTGAGTCAAACGAAAAGATATAATTCATGATATATGTATAAATAACAATGACTTACGAAAGTATAGCGTCGACGAATAAAATTAAAAATGACAATTAGAAACCCATAATTTATACTTCGGTAGGTTATTAAATTATTACATACTACTTTGGTAAAAAAATGTTTGGAGAAAAATACGTTAAATTACATCTCGCTCAGAGAGAATGTGTGCATGTGCTTCTTCAGGATATAGAGACGCAGATATCTGTATACGTGGGCATGATGAACAATGTGCGTAACAACAAAGTCAGCAAAGCTGATTCTAAGTACAGATATACGCTCATCCCAAAAATGACAATTCGTAGTGATAGATATAAACCAGACGTATTCCCTGAATACACTGAAAAGGACGGTGCTCCTCGAATTAGATGGTACCAGTACGACTCAGTAAGGCGTGCAGGCGTTAACAAGGTATCAAGAGAAGTTCCTGTGAATAAAACAGGCTACACATTAGCAAGTTTCATGAAGTTCGCTCCGGTAGAAATTGCTAAACTTGCCTTCGAAACCGAGCAAATAATAAAAGAGTACAGAGGTGTTATATCTGACCTGTATCTTCTGAAGAAAGTAAAAAGGCGTGTCAATAAAATGCCCGACCTAAGAGAAGAACTTGAAGAGGCATATGCATCCGCATCAGTGAAAACTGAAAATTAAGGGCTCAAAAGAGATACCTTAAATCCCATACCTCCTTCTGAAAATGAGACATCATTATGATGCCTGAAAAAATTTTCAAAGGAGAAACTCATGGCAGATATCAAAGGCGCAGTTTTAAGCGCCACTCGAAAAATAAACATCCGCAGCGCCTCAATCGGTAATTACTATGAGAGAAATAAAAAACGAATTACCCAAGCAGGCGCGAAATTTTTAGAACTTGGGGTTCTAGGGATTTTCCCCTCTAAAAAGACATAATCCTCTGTAGACCACACCAATAAATGGCTGCGGAGGTGGGTTACTACTTATAAGTGTGGCA
>NZ_JAKRFB010000093.1:0-8415 GCF_022348315.1 Alteromonas sp. MmMcT2-5
TTACGCTAAATAACTATGTACATGAGCCGTATACGAGGCCCGTATGTACGGTTCTGTGAGAGGGATGAGGCGGTGACGCCTCACCCTACTCGATGTTTGCATTTTAAACAAATGAACATATACTGTATAAATATCAGTATGGTTTATTTTGAGTCTTATCTTGGTTCGCTAAAAAGCGCAACGTTTAGGAGATAGTTATGCAAACAGGCATTAAAGCGGTTGATCAGCTTATTTCAAAACACGGCATTATGGCAGAATTCGGATCAGACACGTTTCAACGCCGTAGCCGCTTGACTGGGGGCGACGAGCGTGCAAATGGGTTGCCTTTCTGTATGTATCAAAAGGTGGTACATGCCCCTTTGTCTCATCAATTTACCGTGCATCACTTTTATATGCCGGGTAATAAGGGGAAATTAGCTAGCTTTTTGTTTAATGAAAAAGGGCAGTTAATTGAGCAGGTCTACTACCAGAAAGTTGCCCGCTGGGTGGAAGTGTGCAGAAAATTACAGCAGCTAGTACAAATGCCTACGTCTGATATTGATATGGCGGCGTAAAAAAACGGTAGCTGAAATACAGCTACCGCTTTGTGTTATGTAATACGTTTTATTAGTAACTCAATAAAAATTTAGTAAAAGCTCTTTCTAAATTCGATACCGAATACGCGAGGTTGGTTATCGATCGCAGTCAAGTTGTTAAAATCGATTGCTCCTCGAAGGTTTTCCTCATCAGTGATGTTTCGACCAAACAAAGCCACAGTGTATTCGTGATCAAAGTTTTCATAACCTAAACGAAGGCCACCTTCAAACTGACCGTCTGTTTGGAACTCAACAGCGTCGTATAGGAAGATGTTTGTCTCACCTTGCCAAGCCCAATCAGTAAATGCGAAGAACTCACCTGAATCGCCCATTGGGATTGAATACCTTGCTGTAAATACAAAAGTTTGCTCTGGCGCTTGAGGGAATGGGTTTCCATCAACAGCAGCAAAACCATCAACAAGCTCATCAGTCACAGTGCATTGACCAGAACCACAAGGCGCAACTAACAAGTTAGGATCATCTATTTCAGTATCGTTGAAGCTATAGCCTGCAGTTAACAAAATGTTATCTGTTGCAAGCCACTTAACGTCAAACTCAAAACCTTTGCCGGTGCCTCTATCAGCATTGATAAGCTGAGTTAGATTGTCAGTACCACCAATTGCAGTAAATTGCATGTCATCGATGCTGTAATAGTAAACTGCACCGTTGAAGCGTAGGGTGTCGTCAAGTAAATCGGCTTTAAAGCCAATTTCAAAAGAGTCCATAACCTCTGATTCAGCTACAGATGGTGCTGAGCCAAATGCTGCATCTCGGCCTTGAATTGAAGGGCCACGGAAACCGTGCGCGTAGCGAGCATAGACGCTTACTTCACTGTTCAGTTTGTGGTTAAGGCTTAAATCACCGCTAATGCGTTGGTCGTCAACCGTGATTGGGTCAAACGGTACAGACGCAGTGCCGTTAGTGTCAAAAAGCTTCTTCTCGTCGTCAGTATAACGGATACCAGCTACAAGCGTAGTCTCGTCGTTAAACTTGTATTCAGCTTGGCCGAATACCGCCCACAGTGAACTTTCGTGAGTAACTGTAGCGATGGTGAAACCTGGGTTGGTAGTTACGTCGAACTCAGATTCAAACAAGAAAATACCTGTTTGCCAAGTAAAGTCGCCTTTATCACTGCTTGCGAGTCGAATTTCTTGCGTAACCTGCTGAAGGTCATCAAGTAAGTCAGTGGTATCAGAGCCCAATGGAATAAAACCAGGGAACGATGTTACTGGCGTATCACCAACACCATCAAAGTCTGTATCTGCAAGGTAGTCAACAGAGGTGATACCGTCAGGCACGGCGGTTCCTTGAGGAACAATAGCACCACCATCGATGTCACCACGACTGCTTCCTTCAGCTTGCTCGTAAGACGTAATTGACGTTAGCGTCATTCCGCCGCTTAAGAAGAAATCTAGTGTTAATGAAAGGCCTTCGTTCGTATATTTTTGACGATTTCCAGCACCACCATCGTAATACACTTTATCGCGGTTGTAGTTTTGATTGAACTCGTTAGAGCCAGTAGTAAGTGCGTTGCCTCTAAAAATAGTAGACGTACCGTCAAGATCTCGGCCGTGAATAGAAAGTAGGGCAGTCATGTCGAAGCTAGTTGGCTCCCACAAAAGCTGGCCTCTCCAAGCTAGTTCTTCGTACTCACCTAGTGCGTCAGATTCGCCAGTGAAACCATTATCAATCCAGTTATCTCTGTTTTGAGAAAGTACAGAGAAACGACCTGATAATTCATCAGTAAGCCCGCCGCTAATTGCAGCTTCAGCGTTAAACGTACCTAAGTTACCTACGCTTACTTCAGTGAATGCTTCGAAGTCTTGAGTTGGCTTGTTCGAATCGAATTTCACAATACCCGCTGTGGTGTTACGACCGAAAAGCGTGCCTTGTGGGCCACGAAGTACTTCAACTTGTGATACGTCGAAAAGAGGGAAGCTTTTTAGGATTACGTTTTCTTTTACAACGCCATCCATCATGATTGCAACAGGCTGAGATGCTGCTAAGTCGAAGTCGGTGTTTCCAAGACCGCGAATGTAGAAACGCGGAGCAACACGACCATTAGATGATTCTGCATACAAACCAGGTACACGTGTGGCAAGCTCAAGAATGTCACCACCGCCTGAGAAAAGGCTTTCAAACTGCTCGCCGCTAAGCGTAGAGATTGAGATTGGCACTTCCTGAATTGACTGAGTACGCTTTTGCGCAGTAACGGTAATCTGTTCAAGTGAGGCATCTTTTTTTTCTGTCGTCGCGGCCTCTTGTGCAAGAACTGAAGAGCTGAACGCAGCACTAACGGCTAACGCTAGTGTGGCGATTTTGAGTGTTCTCATGTTTCCACCAAGATGATTTTAAATTTATACTTTTGTAGTGTTTTTAGCACAAAAAATAACAATCTATGCTTGGCGCTGCATTTTACACAAACTTTTACATAAAAACTCCAAATTTGTGCAAACCAAGGTGTTTTTCATCGAAAATGCACAATATTAGTTAGATTGAATATAACTAAAAAGCCTGTGTGCACAGGCATGGAACATCAAACTTAATAGAGAGATATTTTTTGGTGCAAGTAGTCTACTAACCATCTAAATCAAATTAGCCTCGCTTGAATTTCGCTCGGTATTGAGAAGGTGATAAACCAGTCGTTTTTTTAAATAGTCGAGTGAACGAGCTAAGGTCTTCATAGCCAACAGCGCTAATCACGCTCTCTAACGGCATACTAGAGGTTTCTAAGAGCTTTCTCGCGTGCTCAATGCGCAGCGACTGTAAATACTGACCTGGTGTAATATCACACGCGTTTTTAAATCGGCGTATAAGTGTGCGTTCCGTCATATTATGCCGTAGTGCTAATTCGCTTAGCGTGCATTTATTTTGTACGTTCTTTTCCAGAAAAGACTGTACCGCTTTAATGTCCTTGTCTGAGTGAAATCGTCGCTGACGACTGCTGGCATAAATAGTTTGGCTTGTTCTGGACACGTCCAAAACGTGGGATTTTGCCGTATCGCTCGCAATCTGATGACCACAGTAGCGTTCTATCAACAAGATAGATAAATCAATCCACGCCATGCCGCCGCCTGCACAAAACACCGTATCATCTTCAGTAACCATTTTCTCGGGTTGTAAGTTTACGGTAGGGTACATGGCCTTAAATTTATCTGCATATCCCCAATGCGTAGTGGCAATTTTATTGTCCAATAATTCAGATTGGGCCAAAAGGAAAGTACCGGTGCAATTGGCGGCAATGTCGGCCCCCATTTTCTGCAGACGCCTTATGTGTACAAGCAGAGGCGCTGTGCTTTCTAGCACTTCATCAATATCGCCACCAATGGTGGGAATTAACAAGACATCAGTGTGTGAGACTTCTTCGATGGCGATATTGGGCTGTAGAACAACTTGATTAGAGCAAAGAATAGGCTGCCCATGGTGACTGGCCAACTGTACTTTAAACTGAGGGTTGGTTGGTAAGTTGTGTATTCGCTGCCAACTAATACCTGCGAAAGCAAATACATCGAGGGCTCCTGTAATGGCAGATGCCAAGGCTTGGTTAAAGCCGATTACGGTAACGGTGAACTTCGTGTTATTCATAAAAATAATTCGAGTTATAAAATAAGATAAAACTCAGTGATTGTTGGCGTGATTGACCATTATTGTGTCATTAATGACAATGATGGCACGATAACGAATATGACACAATGTGTTAACAAGTTTTCGTAGAGGACAGGACACCATGGCCGACCAACTTATCCCCCGCCGTGAAATGCAATTTCAGCTGTACGAAGTATTAAACACCGCAGCCTTATGTGAAAAAGCTCGCTTCGAAGAGCACAATGTAGAAACCTTCAACGCTGTTATTGATATGGCCGAGAAGATGGCAGAAGAGTTATTTCTTCCTCATAATGCCGTTGCTGATAAAAACGAGCCTACATTCGATGGCACTAAAGTCTCTATGATTGATGACGTAAAAGTGGCTTTTGACACATACAGAGAGTCTGGGTTTATCGCGGGTCATTTTGATTTTGAAGATGGCGGTATGCAGCTTCCTGTTACCGTGATGAATGCCTGCGCGGGCTATTTTTTAGCGGCAAACCCATCGTCAACCGCTTACCCTTTCTTAACTGCGGCTGCCGCCAATGTCATTAAACACTTTGCCTCCGAAGATATCAAAAGTGCGTTTCTATCAAAAATGCTAGCGGGTGACTTTACTGGCACCATGGCACTTACCGAGCCCCATGCCGGTTCGTCACTTGCTGATATTCGTACATCAGCAAGGCCGCAAGATGATGGTACGTACCGAATCAAAGGCAGCAAGATTTATATATCAGGTGGTGAACATGAGCTTTCCGACAACATCGTACATTTGGTGTTGGCGAAAATTCCAGGTGGTCCAGCTGGTGTAAAAGGCATTTCCTTATTTGCTGTACCTAAATACCGTCTCGACGCTGACGGCAATCCAGATGTGCGCAACGATGTAACCCTTGCTGGTCTTATCCATAAAATGGGCTACCGAGGTACAACTTCAACCGCACTAACCTTTGGCGAAAATGGTGACTGCCACGGCTACCTGATTGGCGAGCCGCACCAGGGTTTGCGCTACATGTTCATGATGATGAACGAAGCACGCATTGGCGTGGGCTATGGTGCTGCCATGATAGGGTATCGCGGGTACCGTTACTCACTAGAATACGCAAAAGATCGTACCCAAGGTCGCGCTGCGCCTAATCTTGCGCCAGAAGACGAGCCTACACCTATTATCAATCACGGTGACGTGCGACGTATGTTGCTAGCGCAAAAGGCCTACTGTGAAGGCGGTATGTCCCTCTGCTTGTACGGCAGCATGCTCATCGATGAGATGGAAACGGAAACAGACAGCAAAAAGCGTACCGAACTTTCTCAGCTTTTAGATCTTTTAACACCCGTGTTCAAAGCATGGCCTTCGGAGTTTGGCCCTAAAGCCAACGATTTGGCTATTCAAATACTAGGTGGTGCGGGCTACACCCGTGAATATCCTGTTGAGCAGTGCTGGCGCGATAACCGCTTAAACCCAATTCATGAGGGCACGAATGGTATTCAGGCGTTAGACCTGCTGGGAAGAAAGTTATGGCAGCACGACGGCAAAGGCCTTCAGGTGCTGCTTTCTCGTGTAACAAGCGATATGAAGCGCGCAGAAACGCCCAGAGCACAGGCGCTAGCTGCAAAATTAAAACCATACTTAGACCAGCTTGGCGGTTTAATACAACAAGCTGCGGCCGACCTGCGCTCTGATAAACAGCCTGTTTTACTAACTAACGCGAGCTGCTTTTTAAATATCTTTTCAAGTTGTGTGGTGAGCTGGATTTGGCTGCGCCAGGCAAATGTTGCCGAACAAGCACTCGCTAATGGTGCTGGCGAGCAAGACGTTGACTTTTATGAAGGTAAGTTATCAGCAGCTGAATACTTCTTAAATTGGGAGTTACCGCTAGTCAGTCGCGATATTGAGGTGCTTTCTTCACGCGAGGCGACGTGTAACAACGTAAAAGCGAGTTATTTTTAATCGTTCAAATCAAGAAGCATGCGCAGTGACCAAAATTAACGGCGTTGCGCTTGTTCACTAAATTGGAGTACAGCTAATGAATGTAGCTGCAAATGTTGAAGGTAAACATATTCTTATTACTGGTGGAGGCTCGGGGATCGGCGCTGCATCGGCTCGCGTATTGAGTGCGCGTGGTGCAACAGTAGGCATTGCCGATCTAAACGAAGAAAACGCCAAAACATTGGCTGAAGAAATTGTTGCCTCAGGTGGCAAAGCCTATGCGGTGGCGGTGGATGTTACCGAACCGGCTCAGGTCAAAGCGATGTTCGACACGGCGCTTTCTCATAACGACAAGATTGATGTGGTTATTAATAATGCGGGTATCGACCATTTTCCAGCTCCGCTAACTGAAGTCGATGATGCCATGTTTATGAAGAATATTCAGGTCAACTTAGCTGGCGTATGGTATTGCATGAAAAACGCCCTCAAGCATATGACGGCGACAGGCGGTGGCCACATCATCAATATTGCCTCTGTAGCTGGATTGCGCTCTGCGCCTATGATTAGCGCTTACAGCGCTTCCAAACATGGGGTAGTGGGGCTTACTAAATCGGCGGCGGTGGAATACGCAAGGGCGAACATTCGCATTAACGCTGTTTGTCCAAGCTTTGTCGATACTCCTATGGTGCAAGGCGTTTTATCAAAATTGGATGAAAGAGGCCAAAAAGGGCTTATTGGCGCCAATCCAATGAAGCGTTTGGGTAAACCAGAAGAGATTGCTAATGCCATTGCTTGGTTGTGTAGTGATGAGTCGTCATTCATGACGGGTCAGTCAGTAGTACTCGACGGTGGTATGTTGGCCTAGAGCAGGCACCGCAACAAGCGTTAATAAGAGAAATTAAGCACACAGCACTTTATCAGCAAGAATTAAGGATATGACAATGAAGAACCTTTTTGATTTAACAGGAAAAGTGGCACTGGTTACAGGTGCCAGTCGCGGTATCGGTGAGTCTATTGCCCGTTTGCTTGCCCAGTATGGCGCGCATGTAATTGTATCAAGCCGCAAAATTGACGGCTGTGAAGCCGTTGCTTCTTCAATTCGTGACGCAGGTGGTAAGGCGACAGCGCTAGCGTGTCATGTGGGTGAAATGGAGCAAATTACAGAAGCATTTAACGTCATTAAGCGCGATTTTGGAAAACTGGATATTCTAGTAAACAACGCGGCAGCCAATCCTTACTTTGGGCATATCTTAGATACTGATCTTGGCGCCTACAATAAAACTGTAGACGTCAATATTCGTGGCTACTTCTTCATGTCGATTGAAGCTGGCAAAATGATGAAAGAGCAGGGCGGTGGCGTCATTCTAAACACGGCATCGGTAAACGGTGTAACACCGGGTGACATGCAGGGGATTTATTCTATTACCAAAGCTGCGGTTATCAGCATGACTAAGTCATTTGCAAAAGAGTGCGGTAGCTTGAACATTCGCGTAAACGCATTATTGCCAGGTTTAACCGATACTAAATTTGCGTCAGCGTTAACAACTAATGAGCAAATCCTGAAGCACGCACTTAAAGTTATTCCACTAGGTCGTGTCGCTGACCCAGATGAAATGGCGGGCACGGTATTGTACTTAGTATCAGACGCTTCAACCTACACGACCGGCACGACAGTGGTGGTAGATGGTGGTATGCTAGCGTAATTAGATACAGTTACGAGATACGACCATGCATATATGGGTTGACGCCGACGCGTGCCCTGCAGTGATCAAAGACATTCTTTTTAAGGCAGCCAGACGTACCAAGCTGCCTTTGTCTTTGGTGGCTAACCATTCTATGTCTGTTCCTCCAGACAAGCACATAACCTTAACGCAAGTACCGTCAGGCTTCGATGCTGCTGACGATTATATAGTAGAGAAGTGTGAAGCGGGTGACTTGGTGATTACCAATGACATTCCATTGGCCGCTGATGTACTGGCAAAAAATGCGCTAGCGTTAAATAACCGTGGTGAAGAATACGATAAGTCGTCTATTAAGCAGATACTAGGCATGCGGGATTTCATGGAAACCATGCGCTCAAGCGGCGAACACACAGGCGGTCCAAAAGCCTTTTCCCAACGTGACAAACAAAACTTCGCCAACGCACTAGACCGACTCCTCACACAAGGCCTCCGCAACCTCAAATAAAATATTGGGGTCAGAGTACATTTCTACAGCGTGATCTGAACAGCGAAAATAATGGGGTCAGAGTCTGAGGTATCCCCACAAATAATATTGCGATATCAATAAGATAAAAAAGATAGGAACATTCATGACGTTTGGTGATCAGAT
>NZ_JAKRFB010000094.1:0-7998 GCF_022348315.1 Alteromonas sp. MmMcT2-5
AATCCGATCACTTAAGGTAAAACTGGTAAGGACGAAAAAGAAGAAGAAAAAGTGATCGGATAAAACCGAAATGACCGTTCGGATTCACCGAAATACGCAGTACTTCAGCGTTAGATCAGAACGCTACATTTATAGACGCTCCATTTGTTTACTTATCTATTGTACTTCTACATAACGGACAACTTGCGGATGATAAGTCAATTTCGGCAATTCGCGGCTATGACTATTTAGGTATTCGACAGGCACTTCAGCAAGAAGGTTTTGAATTTTTTGATATGCCGACAAGTAGCGACGCGATTCACCTTTTTGATGTTGGAAGAACGTCTTATCTAATTAGCTACAAACAACCCTACCAATTTTATACAGAGTCCTTAGGTAGTCGATTGGTTGAGGTAAGTATTTCAGACAAGTTGACCATACCTTCCTATTTTGCAGTTTCAAATCACAGCAGGTACAAAGATGAACTTGTTGATAGTTTGAATCTGGTTACTACACATATAAGTGACTCTACAATATTAGAATCCTATCGAAGTGCGAATAAATAACTCTTTCCTTACCAAGCTGCACAACTGTTGCCTATACGAATCGGGCGGCTCAGTGTCAGGCACTTCATACTTGTGTCAAATAAAAAGCTCACAGTTAATATGGGAGTGGCAGCGAATGAAAATCTTTGTTATGAGAACATAACTTTTCTGTTGCAAGCGGCTGATACGCTTTTATATAAAGCTAAATTTCGAGGTAGTGAACAAATATGTTTAGGCCAGCACTGAGCAACGATCTCGTCAGAGGATACTACTTCTCCTTTTTGCTGACACAACAGCAGCAGAACATCCATGGTTTTCGGCTCTATAGTCCTCTTAAGCTTGCCGAGAGATAGAGTATTGCTGGTTACATCGACTTGCCATTGACCTAGATAAAATTGTTGCTTCACCGCGTTTACCCTGTACTTTTTGTAGGTACTGTACTTAACTTTTCCTGTTAACTTATTGTAAAAGTATGCAGATACACTTTTGTTAATATAAAACCTTTTAATATCAATGTCATAAAAATTAATTGTAAAAAAATTAATTTTTGTGAAATATCCTTTAGGCCCACAGGGTCTTTTAAAGTACACGTGCTTACTGTACGTTAAACATGACTAATATTATTGAGGGTACATCAATGAAACAAATCAAAAAATCATCAGTAGCGACAGCGTTGGGTGCAGTTGTAATTGGCTCTTTGGCGTCAACTGTTGCAGTAGCAGATGTAAATCCATTTGGTATGCAAGCATTAGAATCTGGTTACAGCCAATTCGCTGCGGAAGGCAAGTGTGGCGAAGGTAAATGCGGCGGCGACAAAGCAGAGAAAGAAGGCAAGTGCGGCGAAGGTAAGTGTGGCGGCGACAAGAAAGCTGAAAAAGAAGGCAAGTGTGGCGAAGGTAAGTGCGGCGGAGACAAGAAAGCTGACAAAGAAGGCAAGTGCGGCGAAGGCAAATGTGGCGGCGACAAGAAAGCTGACAAAGAAGGCAAGTGCGGCGAAGGCAAATGCGGTAGCATGTAACCGCCATTCAAAAAACATCGTGTAGCTTGAAAAAGAATGATGAAGGCTACACGAGTTACGCTTAGCAAAAAATGGCTGTCGAATGATAGCCTTTTTTGTCTAGTAACGTACGTTACTATTGTGCAATCCCATGCAGTAAAGGGGAAGATATGAAAAACATCTGTGGCGCAGGTCTTGGGTTTCGTCGGGAAATGCTAAAAGCGCTTTTACCTACATTGCCATCTGAAGTCGATTTTTGGGAAGTAGCCCCTGAAAATTGGATCCCACTTGGTGGGAAGTACCAAGAACAATTTCAGCAAGCGTCTTCGCAAGCTCCCTTTACAACTCATGGTTTATCTTTGTCTATCGGAAGTAGCGACAAACTAGATGTCGAGTTTGTAAAAACCGTTAAGCGATTTTTAGATGCAAACAATATTGCATTGTATAGCGAGCACTTAAGCTTTTGTTCTGGCAACGGGCATATGTACGATCTGATGCCAATTCCTTTTACTGAAGACGCGATTAAGCACGTAGTATCTCGAATTGTTCAAGTTCAAGATATCATCGAACGACCGCTGGTCTTAGAAAATGTCTCTTATTACATAGCGCCAGGCCAAGAGATGGATGAACTTGAATTTACCAAGAGCATACTAAATGAATCGGGTTGCAAAATGCTTCTCGACGTAAACAATGTTTACGTGAACAGTATCAACCATAAATACGATGCGAAAGCGTTCATTAACGGCTTGCCCTCAGACAAAATTGTGTATGGCCATATTGCTGGTCATTATGATGAAGCAGAGGATTTGAAAGTTGATACTCACGGGGCTGATGTCATTGAGCCAGTTTGGGCGCTGTTGGAGCATGCTTACCTTACTCACGGCGTATTTCCGACTTTGCTAGAGCGTGATTTTAATATTCCCCCGTTAAGCGAATTATTAGCGGAAGTGAAGAAAATTAAGCAAATTCAAGCAAAATGCGAAGCTGTTCAAGCGTCAAAGGTTAAAGGAAGTGTCGCGTGACTCAGTCATTTCAAACCACTCAAAAAACGTTCGTTGATGCGATCAAAGATCCCCAAACATATTGCGGTACCAACGCCGATCACGCTCGTCGGATGAAAATCTATCAATCATTATTTTTTAATAACATCGACAACTTCGTCAGCACCGGGTTTCCGGTTCTAAAATCCATCATAGTAAAACAGTATGGTGAGAAAGGGTGGGAGAGCATTGTGCGGCAGTTTTTTATTGAGCACGAATGCCGTTCTCCTTATTTTGCTGAAATAAGTAAAGAGTTCGTTGAGTACCTTTCAACAGAGCCAACCTTCGATATTACTCTGCCCGACTTTGCTGCGGAACTTGCTCACTATGAGTGGCTTGAGCTTGACGTCAGTATCAGAAAAAATGAAGACAATGTTGAGTTCTATCAGCAAGAAAACAATGTTACCGCAATTAGGGTGTCACCGTATGCCTCGTTGGCGGCATATCAGTTCGAAGTCCATCTAATTGGTGAGGATTATATCCCAGAGCAACCTGCCGAAGAACAGCAGTTTTACGTTGTTTACAGAGACCGTGAGTTTGACGTTCAATTTACTCATGTTAATCCGGTGACGGCTATTTTAGTCAACACGCTGGAACAAAATGAACTGGGAATGGAAATAGGACAATTAGCGGAGTCGTTGTGCCAACAACTTCCCCAAATTCCTTCAAACGTGCTTATAAATGGTATGAACCAGACCCTCACTGACATGTTACAAAAAGGAATACTGCTTCCAGTATCCTAAGTAACCATTACTATTTACCTGCTTTATATTAAACTTTCGCTAGGATCTGGTCTGAAAGTGACCGATCGATCATATTAGCGCTGTCAATCGGGCTTGCTTTCGATTAACATTTAGCACCATTTTTTTGTTCACAAAATTGTTTAGGTAGTGCAAATGGCTGACAATTCAGATTTCAAAGAAGTCTATAACAAGTGGTACTTTCTAGCATCGCTAGTAACTCTAATCGCGTTCCCGTTGATGCATATCATCGCCGGCTGGTTCACCTTCTGGTTATAACGCAGACATTCAAGGCATAATTGTGACTGCAGAATATATTAAATCAGTAGTGAAAACCGTACCTGACTATCCAAAGCCAGGTATTTTATTTAGAGATGTGACCAGCGTTTTAGAAGATCACAAAGCATTTAGTAGCTGTATCTCGTTACTTGTAGAAAAGTATCAAGGTATGGGATTTACCAAGATAGCAGGTACTGAAGCACGCGGGTTCCTTTTTGGTGCGCCATTGGCCATCGAAATGGGCATTGGTTTTGTTCCAGTGAGAAAACCCAACAAACTTCCTCGTGAAGTAGTTAGCGAGAGCTACGAGCTTGAATATGGCATGGATACATTGGAAATCCATAAAGATGCCATTGAGCCAGGTGATAAAGTCCTTCTTATTGACGATTTACTTGCAACTGGTGGAACGATAGCCGCTTCTGCGAAACTAATTCGTTCACTAGGCGGTGAAGTAAACCATGCAGGTTTTGTTATTAACTTACCGGACCTAGGTGGCGAGAAGAAATTGAGTACGCTTGATATAGAAAGCTACTCTATTTGTGAGTTTGAAGGCGAATAATCGCTATAAAGCATAACTAGCAAAAGGCGAAATACGTAATAATGAGTTATCAGGTACTAGCAAGGAAGTGGCGACCGGGCAAGTTCAGTGAACTTGTGGGTCAGGAACATGTTGTCTCTGCCATTTCAAATGCTTTGGATAACGATCGTCTACACCACGCTTATCTGTTTACAGGTACGCGAGGCGTAGGTAAAACTACCATTGCACGTATTTTTTCGAAAAGCCTTAATTGCGAAGAAGGACAAGGGGCAAATCCTTGCGGTCAATGTAACACCTGTAAAGAGATAGAGCAGGGGAACTACGTTGATTTGTTAGAGATTGACGCTGCATCAAGAACCAAAGTTGAGGATACTCGCGAGCTTCTTGATAACGTGCAATACAAACCTACTCGCGGGCGTTACAAAGTGTACCTTATCGATGAGGTACACATGCTTTCAAAACACAGCTTTAATGCGCTGTTAAAAACGCTGGAAGAGCCACCTCCACATGTTAAGTTCTTACTGGCGACCACTGATCCTCAAAAGCTTCCGATAACCATCTTATCCCGTTGCTTGCAGTTTAACTTGAAAGCCATGTCTCGGGAGCAGATTGTTGGACAGCTGCAGCATATTTTAGAGCATGAACAGCTACCTTTCGAGCCACAAGCGCTAACGCTTTTGGCAAGAGCCGCCCAAGGTAGTATGCGTGATGCGCTGAGTTTAACAGACCAAGCGATTGCACAGGGTGGAAATCAAGTGCTGGCATCGGTGGTAACCGATATGTTGGGGCTGATGGACAAGAACCAGTTGCTTAAAGTGGTTCATGCGGTAGTAAGTAAAAGTCCTGCCGATGTATTGCAGTTGGTCAATGACATCGCAGAGCAAGCCCCCGATTATGACAACGTACACAGCGAATTGGCTAGCCTGCTGCACCAAATAGCGTTAACGCAATGGGTGCCTGAAGCATGTAAGCTAGAAACCACATCGGCTAAAGCGATATTTCAATTAGCGAAAACTATTCCAGCTGAGCAAGTGCAGCTGCTTTATCAGATTGCACTGCAAGGAAGAAAAGACTTACCGTTTGCTGCGGATGGAAAAAGTGCGTTTGAAATGACATTGATGCGAATGATGTCGTTTGCTCCAAACACCCCCATCGACGACGCGGCAAGTGAAATTGAAAACGGGAGGAGTGAGCATAGTTTACCTGTAGATCATGTTTCTTCCAGTGGTGGCCCGGGAAACGTCGGTAAGCAGAAGGAAGCGCCGTTAAGCGAAACTTCTGCAACCAATGTGCAGAAGGAGAGGCCTTCACATCTATCGGTTGAATCTACCTCTGCTCAGTCGTTAGAAGGTGCGCCATCTACCCCAGATTCACTTGCTACATCAATAATTGAAAAAGAGCAGCAAGAACAATCGACGTCTCCATTTGAATCACAGCAAGAGCAGAAACACGCAGCCGCTGATGAAAGCGAGTTGAGTGGAAGTGATACTCTGGCGGCGCTACCTCATGCAGAGTCAGGTGCAACGACAACTCAAACAACGGCACTTGAGCGTGATGCTTCATATGATGATGAATCCGTAGAGCCAGCTCCAACTTCGTCTTTTGAAGAGCAACCCGTAGAAAACACCGCGGTACAAGCGGTACAAACAGAAAGCGTTGCTGCAGAGCTTGAACCAACGCCAAGTGAAGTCAGTGCGCCCCATAACGAAGCAGCGCAATATTTCGATGGACCTCCGTTAGATGCGTACATGGACGATATGCCACCTCCGTCAGAAGATGATGGTTCCTTAGGTTTTGAAGGTTTTCAAAGCGCTGAGGGTTTTCATAACGCTGAGGGCTCTCATAACGCCAAAGGCTCTGATAAAAACAGCGAGTCGTTGGCGCACGAGAACGAACCGTCCTCATTAACCGCTGAAGAGCAGCTTACCTCTACGGCTGATATGTTGGCACTTCGTCAAAAGTTAAAGCAAAGAAAAGCACAAGACGCAGAGTCAAAAAGTACCAGCGCAGCAAATGCTAAGACCGAAAGTGCAAGTGATATTCAAGCGCGCTTTACCAGAAGTAAAGCCGAGGCGTTGAGTACTGCACAAACTGCACATGGAGTTAACAAGGGTAGCGATAATAGTGCAGGGCAGGCTAACGCTGATAACGAAATCAAGAGTGGTGATTTAAACCCCGTTGGGCATGAAGACAGCCGTGAGCTGCAAGACCATAGCCCTGAGCCTCTAAATAGTAGCCCAGAGCTTAGAGAGAACACCCCGGAGCGTATAGATAGCGGCTCAGAACATAAAGATAATAGTGTTGCGCGCGGTGACACTCCTCAACTGGAAAGTACAAATTCAGGCTCGTCTTTAGGTAATACTCACGCGCATTCTTCTGACACTATGCATACTAGCGAGTCAGAAAAGAGTCATTCTAGCTCAAACAACACGAGCGATTTCTCGCTTGATGAATTTGAAGAGGATATGCCTTTTTCAAATGACGAATCTGAGGCGCAATCAAACTCGGAAACACCGGTTGAGGATATGCCACCTTGGGCTACTGATTACGATAATCAACCATCTCAACACGTTGAAGGTGCTGACTATGTTGAAGCTCCCTCAGATAGCAGCTCCAATTACGGCAATTCCCCAGAGCAAATGGAAAGTGCGGGAGATCGGTCTTTTGCACGGGATGCTCTAAATTTTGATACGCCGCTGAGCAGTACCTATGACGGGCAGTTAAAAGCGTACTTAAATGACGGAAGCAAATTAACTCACGCTAGCCAAATTGACGAATGGAGCAATCTAGTTGAGCAAATGCCAGTTGCTGGTCTACTCAAACAATTGGTGCTGCACGCATCATTTTCTCGAGCGGGCAATCAAGTGTCCCTTGAAATTGACCATAGTCAGACGCATTTATTAAATGATAGTGCGAAAAAGCAATTGGTTGATGCAATCCATCATGGGTTGGGTGAAAACGTTGAAGTAAATATCACGTTAGGTGAACCAGCATCTACACCTTTTGCGTTGCAACAAGAGATTCATGCCATGCGCCATGCGCATGCACACTCGGTGATTAAAACCGACGATACAATTCAAGCATTGCTATCGACTTTCGATGCGTCAGTGCTAACCGATTCGGTTAAAGCGCGATAGCAGAATTATTAACACCAAAACGAAGCGAGACAAAAATTATGTTTAAAGGTGGAATGGGCAATATCATGAAGCAGGCGCAGCAAATGCAAGAGCGCATGCAAAAAGCACAAGACGACCTAGCCAAAATTGAAGTAACAGGTGAAGCGGGTGCAGGCATGGTTAAAGTAACCATGACGTGCAACCACAACGTGCGTCGTGTAGACATTGATGAGTCATTGATGGACGACGACAAAGATATGGTTGAAGATTTGGTTGCTGCAGCATTTAACGACGCGGTACGTCGAGTTCAAGAAACTAGCAAAGAGAAGATGGGTGATGTAACTGGCGGAATGCCATTACCTCCTGGCTTCAAAATGCCGTTTTAAGCAAAAAGCCCCGTATTCATTGGTCTCTAACAGTTTAAAAAGTGATGGGGTCAAGTAGGGGTCAAGTGATACATATGAAAAAGCTCTGGTTCCTCCAGAGCTTTTTTGATTCAAGATTCGAGTGATAGTCTTTAAGCGGCTGGACTCTGGTAAATATTGTTGACGAACGTACATTCTTCAATGCCACGCGGAAACACTTGTTCGCGTTTGTATGGATTAGTCGTCACTTAACCTGACACTTTCAGAGATAGAGCTAGACCAAATCTGACAGTCTCTTGTGTACGTATTGCAGACACTTGCAGTATGATAAATCAATTGGTTTAGTGTGCGATTAACGGAAGTTCAGCACTTGTCTAATAATGATAGAATAATGCTAAT
>NZ_JAKRFB010000095.1:0-9213 GCF_022348315.1 Alteromonas sp. MmMcT2-5
GGGGTTCTAGGGATTTTCCCCTCTAAAAAGACATAATCCTCTGTAGACCACACCAATAAATGGCTGCGGAGGTGGTTTACTTTCAGCTTGGAGCCTAATCATCCACTATCGGCCTTGTTATTTCGCCAATATTGGGCAATTTCCCAGTATTAGTGAAGTTATACGTTCCGCTTAAGTTGATATTTTGCCACGCAACGGGCGAAACAGCACGAGTGATACCCGCTTTCTCTTCATCTCCTCTCGCTTCAAAGTGTCCCAGCAGATGACTCAGTATCGCGGAGTTGAAGTAGATGATCGCGTTGGCAAGCAATCTTGCACATTCATTCCAGATAGCGATTTCACTCTCGTTTTTGCCTCGGAACTGATCGCCATTCACCGACGCAATAGCCCGTCTCAGGAAGTGCCACGCTTCTCCCCGGTTAAGGGCACGCTGAACGTACTGCCGCAAACTGGCATTGTCTATGTAATCCAGTAAATATTGCGCTTTGACCAGTCGATTATACTCCGTCAGCGCCTGTAATGTCGGGTGCCCCGAAGGATAACCAGACAACTTTCTTACCAGCATTGCCTGTGTCGTTCGCTTTGTCTGAAGTGACAGAACAATGCGCCTAATATCCTGCCATCCCGTTTCGATGACATTCGTCCTGATGGGCTTTTTCAGGGCAAGGTTGGTGCCGCCGTGTTCATTTTCAGTTACGTCAAACAGATCATTGATGACACTACTGAACTGCGCGTATCGCGGTGCAAAACTGTAACCGCATAGATCCAGTAAGGCGAAGTTAACATGATTGACACCGGGTTGGCCACCAGTGTCATGGCCGTGATCCCTTTGTTGGTGCCGAAATACTTAGAGGAGTACCGGGTTTTAAAGGTTTCCAGATGGGTTTCGAATTTCTGACCATCCGCACTGGCATGCAGCTGGTCCTCCTGAATATGGTAGTGGCGGAAGATGGGTAGCGCTGCAACCGCATTATTGATCACGTCGCTGGCGTCATGCAGCGTTTCAGGCCGGATATAGTTGGCCTGCACCGTACTCAGGTGTTCATAGCTTCGATCGGAGATCTGCGCCATGCCATACACACCACGGTGAGTGGCGTTGGCAATCAGAATGGCCAGTAAATCATCCTGATGAGTGAACCCTTGTTTTTGTATCGGAAGTACATGAGTCAGACATTTCATGAACCCGGTTTCGCGCTCTACATACCGCAGTACATCCGCGATACCGACCGGTTGCATTCGCTTAAAAAAGGGATTGTTGACCAGAGATGTAGCGCTTTTGGTCGGCAGACGCCAGCGGGTACCGGTACGATTTTTCATGATCACATTTCGATTGTCTCCCTCATCAATATGGAGAGCAACGTCTTTGAGTGCACTTTCCAGCCGGTGTTGTTTCTCCTGTAACAATAACTCTGCGGGCTGTTTTAGTCTGTCCAGTGTTGATGAGGCCAGCAAGGTATCCTGCGATGTCTGGGGGATCCTAAAATGATAAAAGCTTCTGCTGTGAGAATGACCCTCATGCTTGTTCAAGCAATAACTGCGCGTACAGTGAAATAGTCTTTTGACTAATGGTAGACATCGCCAAGACTATTACTACTAGTAGACAAAGTTGTGAGGTGTCCACATGTCTAAAGATGTAAATAAGCTACTCGCAGGTCAACTTCTGATTGTTGAAGATGACGCCATTACTTCTGAACTTATATCAAACAACCTCACAGCATTAAAGAAAATCCGTATTGTTGCAAACGGTAAAAGTGCAGTTAAGTTTTGCCAATTGTATAAACCAGATATCATTGTGCTAGATGTTTACTTACCAGACATCAATGGTATTGAGCGCTACCGACTTCCTAAAGAAGCCACTATCTCTCTCAACTCTTCAACAATGACTTGTTAAACACTTGAATACTTCAAAACAATTAGAAACATATCGAGAGTTGATACATGTAGATCAATTGACTGGTGTGTTTAGTCGGTACTATTTTAGTATGCACTCAATACATCATAAGCGGCATTTTCATCAGCATGGACAGTAGTTGAGCCGCAGATATGCTTTGTCATCGCTGCTTCAACGGCATCTGAATTTTCAGAACGAATAATAACAAGTAAACTTGAGGGGCGTTTTCGGGTTAGCAATCAACACCCCTCTAAATAGTTCTAGTAGAGGATGATGCTTGCGTTTGCTCTAACTGTCACATTGCCAGCTGGATCGATAATAGTACCCGCATTGGCGTAAATTGTACCGCCGAGACTCTTTTTATACTCCTTTGACTGTACAACCCAATTCATAGTGTAGATTGTATTGGGTTTTATCGGTGCTGTGAACTTTACATCCATGTGAGCTCCAAGCATAGGACCAAATTTCATGAAGTGAGTAGGAAGAAGAGCGGAAAATACTGCAGTGATATGGCTGCCACTTGCAATAATCCCTCCAAGACGAATTGTTTGTTCGTTATCTGGGTCATTATGTACAGGATTTAAATCGCCAATGAACTTGGCTCCATCTACTACTTCCTTCTCACTTAAGAGTAATTGGGACTCAATGATGTAGCCTACGTCTGGCAAATATTCTTTCTGCTCCTGAACGCTTTGCATAGATTGCATTAGCCAACCTCCTTTAGAAGATGGTGCTGATTTCTCAGATTAAGATTTTCGCTAGTTTGCAATGATGGCGCGGAATAGCGGAAATCATGAGCCCATACAAATTGATGCCAATAGCTCTCTGCAATCTCAATCCATATTTTGAGTAGATTTTCATCTTTGACGAATCTCTTTTGATTTATCATTATCCAACTCATTACAGCTTGGCTGTCTCTACAATCCTCGCAATGTCCTGAAGTGCAGCAAAAGTTTACCGTTTTGCAGTCTGAGGCGTAGGCATTAAATCCTGGAAGTACAGCATTACCGTTCTTAATTCTTTCAGCATTTTGTGGATGGTCTACACTCACACTGGGGCAAACATCATATCCAAAATCTCCCCAGTGACTTTTCCCTGTTACCATAGCTTCAATGTAGTAAGGGTGGCTAGCGAGTGTCTCTGGAAACAACTCCCTGACTCGCAAAATTTCATCAAGTAATCTTTTTTCGTACTTGGTCCGGAGTGGATCGCTCGTACCATACTTACTATAAAAATTAACTGAGACTGTATTTCCATTTTCCGATATTTTTCTCACTGTCTCTTCGATATGAGCAATTCCATCTTCAGTCACTGCAAAAATGAAATGGGCTCTCGGATCATATTTATAGTTCTTAAGAGCAGTCTCAAATAGACCCGAAAAGGAGTTTCCGTTAGGTTTGATCGCTCGCAGGTCATCGTCTAGAGAGCCACCACCAAACAAAGAGATTAAAACCGAAAAATCCTTAAAGCCTTCTTTGGGCAAAGCTTTAAGACCATTGGTTGATATGCTATTAAACTCCATAATCTCAGCAAATAATTCGAGTCTTTTGGGATGGAGCGTAGGCTCGCCTCCTATAATCAGACTAGTATTGATACCTCTATTCCTCTCAGAGATAAGAAACTTTTTAATTTCATCCTTTTTGGACAAATCTTTTGTTCTTTTGTCAAAGTCATATTCAAAAAACCAACAACCTTTACACCTTATATTGCACGCTGTAGTGATTAAATACTCTGACACTCTAACTCTTGAACTAATTTGTTTAATCCGTTGATAACGAGCATAATATTCAAAGTCACCGTTAAGCCTTTTAAATATTGCATTTTTGGTAACATCTTTCATAAGCAAATCCTTCTAGCATAAGATTAGAGAAACTTTCTGTTTGCAGTATCGTCTGGTACATGAAGTCCAAGAGCTTCTAATTTTCTTCTGGCCTTTTCCGCAAATTCGTTGCGTGCAACGGAATATGACTTTTGCCTCAACCCGTATTTCACGTACAATTCTGACCTTGGGGAATCACTTCTGCCAAAGGTATCAAGTGTTACTGGCCACATTCTTATAAGAGCTTCTTGAATTTGCTTGAATCCATTTTTCGTCTTACACATGCTCCTCGTAATCCTGAATCCATGCCCAACGTGCAGTTTTTCATCCTTTAAAACATGAGGGCACATGTCAGCAATAGGCCTGTAGGAACTTTGAGCCATTTCCTCTAGGACATCAATTACAGCGTCTTCTACAAGAGTCGAAATCAATGCTCTTTCAGCCCAATTTCGACAACTTTTTACGGCTTCGGTCGCGTAGAACGCTCTATCGTTCAAGTTTTGCGATAGCATAAATGACGTATCTATACCAATATCTAATAAAATGTCCGCAGCTCTTTGATAGTGGTCAAGTTCATCCTTGGCTAATTCGCAGCACACTGCTTTCTCGTAGGGGTCATTTGTCAAAAAGTAAAACAATTTTACATAGTCATCAGCTCCAGAAAGTTCCCCTTCAGCATGGGCAGTCAATTGCCTCTTAACGAGATCTTGATATTCTTTAGGTGTTTCAAGTAGTTCTGATGGAGTTGATATATGGAATGGGCTTACATCTTTTACAGCAATAGATTCTTGTAGCATTTCACAGTCCTTTTTGGAAAAGTAGTTACCAAGAACAAATGCGAAGTTAATCTTGGTAAGGTCCTGTCTATAGGATGCCCACCTTTTTCAGAAATTCAAATTGCTACTAATGTTCATGACAGCAGAAAATGAGTTACATCAATGCCTAACAGATAACTGGACCTTTAAAGCAAACACATGTTTTACTTGAACCTACAAAATAACTCAAAAAAATCAAGGCGAGTTCCACACAACGTCATACGGCTTTCCAATTGGAAAGTCCATACCACAAAATAACCATAGAAATGATCTGCAAATTTGTAAAGACGTTGTTTAAAAAATTTGCCAGAAAGTAATAAAGTTATTAACTAAGTTCTTAACGCTGGGAATTGATATCACGAGCTACGACCATACCTAAAGTATAGTCGCGTGATTACTAAAGGAACTTGACGGTCTAACTAACCTGAACTCGGTTTAAGAAATTGAACTAATTGCCTGTTCCAAGATCCGATCTTTCGACCAAGAAAAATATGGACCAAAAAGTGTTCAGCGTTCTCCAAGTCCCAATGCCACATACCGTCCAATGACGAGTGTTCAATAAACCTGAATATGCGCGTATCGGATTGAACTAAGTCGAGCAACTCTTTCTCAAGTCTATGCAATGGTAATACCTTTTAGTTCAACGCCGACGTTTGAACTTCCTCTATTTACACCTACTGCTGTGTTAATGATAGCGTCAGTATCTCAATGAAGAAACTAATTAAATTAATACTAAATCAATAAATTCATCAAACAAGAAAGTATTAAAAAACGACCGTTTTATGAGAGTGAAAAGTATTTTCTCCGCTCGGTCTGATTTTATTGGTTCTATTAGTTTTATAAACCCATCTCATTTAATATAGTCTCATAAAGTCATTTTTCAACATGTAAATAAGATTATGGGGCTCAAAATAGGGTATGCTCGAGTAAGTACATCTGATCAAGACTTAAATCTACAGATCGATGCGTTAATGAACAACGGGTGTGCTCCTGAACATATTTTTACCGATAAAACGTCGGGAGCAAAATCAACTCGACCAGGATTAGATAAATGTCTTGATACATTGTCATCTGGAGACATTTTAATAGTATGGCGATTAGATCGTCTTGGCCGCTCAATGTCTCACTTGATCAATTTGATTGAGTCATTAGTTGAAAAAGACATTGGATTCAAATCGATCCAGGACGGTGCTATTGATACAACAACAGCTTCAGGTGAGTTGATGTTCAATATATTTAGTGCATTGTCGCAATTTGAGAGACGATTAATCCAAGAGCGGACCAATGCTGGTTTATCTGCTGCAAGAGCACGAGGACGGAATGGCGGTAGACCTAAAATCGGTATCAACAACCCTAAAGTCCAGATGGCAAAGCAGATGCACCAAAATAATTCACTTTCTATAGAGTCTATTTGTAATTCACTTTCTATATCTAAAGCAACTTTCTATCGTTATTTAGCAATGTGATTATAAGAAAGCAACTCATTGAACTATTATTCACTTTGCAGAGGCTCCACACCACTAAGCAAACCTGCCAAATCAATCGCTTTACGATTTTTGTTAAAGGCATACTCTCCGTTCAAGTTGATGTGCTGCCAAGCAACCGGTGATAGTTTAGAAATAATATCTACCACATCTTGTCTACCGTTTCTTTCTTGGATCTTCAAAAAGGCTGATAACAAGGCAGAATTATAATAGATAATACAGTTTGAAATGAGCCGCGCACAATCATTCCATTGAGACACCTGATAATCGTTACCACCACGAAATCTATTACCATTGACTGAGGTAATGGCTCGTTTTAACTGGTGATAGGCTTCCCCTCTATTTAACGCTTGCTGAACATAATGGCGTAGTGTTGAGCTATCAACGTACTCCAAAACGTAAATCGCTTTAATTAGACGATCATACTCATGCAAAGCTGACAACGTGCGACTCTTGCCGTTACTGAGCTTTCTAATGATGGTGCTTTGAGTAGTTGTCTTTTGGCTAAGAGAACAAAGGATATGTTGAATGTTTTCCCATTCTTCAGCCACTAATTTATAGTTAACGTCTTTCTTTAACTGAATTCGGCCACCTTCTTCTTCAGTAACTTCAAATAAGTCAAAAAACACTCGTTTCATTTTTGCGTATCGAGGCGCAAAGGTGTAGCCAAAGAAATCTAAAATAGCGAAATTGACGTTATTCGTGCCGTGGTTATCGGTGGATAACGTATTTGGCTGTATCTCAGAGGTATTGTTGTAAAGCAAATCAAATGCAAAATGACCTTCATATTCATTCGCGCCAATAACTTGAGTATTCACTGGCACATGATTTGACACTAACGTCAGCGCTGAGACACCTTTGCCTTTGGCAAAATACTTGGATGAATAACGGGCTTTAAAGGTGTTGATCCTACACTCGAATTTTTGACCATCGATGCTTGAAAATAACTGATTGTCATCAATATGGTAGTAAGCAAATATTGGCAGGATAGCAATGGCATTAGAGATCTGATCATTAGACTCTTTCAGCGTCTCGTATCTGATGTAACTATCATTAACACTGCGCAACTTTCCCATCGAACGGTCGGAGATATTGGCCATTTTATATAGGCCGTAATTCGTACCGTTGGCGAGTATGCAGGCAACCAGATCTTCTTTGTCTACTGATGATTTTTGTTTTGTGGTAGCGATATGTGTAAAAGCATTGAGGTAATTAGTTTTTTCGTCAACAAACAGCATAAGCTCGACAATACCCATATGCTGAATTTGATTATAGAGAGGGTTATCAACCGTTTGTTGCCAGCGGCTATTTGGGATAGACCATTTTAGTTCTGACTTACCAGGTATAACTTCGACGTATTTGTTGTCACCACTGAATATATGTGTGCCAGCCTCTTTCAATTTCACTTCAAGCTGATACTGCTTCTCATCCAAGGTTTGGTTAATTGGTGCTGATAGTTTATCAAGCCCTGTATTTTCAATAATATCGTCTTTGTTTTGCCATTCTTTTGGCTGGATTAAATCTGAACTCAGACTACGATTATTGACACTCTCTTTTACGGTAAGGCTATTGTTTTGAAATAGTTGCTCTGCTTTACGATACAGGAAGTACTCAAAACGAATAGCTATTTGCTTAGAAACTTCTCCTTGCAAATACCCTCGGTCACCTTTGGGTACCAAGTCTAGGTTGATGGTTCTAACAGCCTTGCATTCACTGAGTTCAGAGCGCAACGTTACATACTGATTATGTAAATCATCTTTTAAATGGATAAACTCAATGTCTATGGCCATGAACAAGGAGCGTAGAAGTTTACTCACCTTGCTTGACTGTTTATCAATAAATTGCCACTCATATTTACGCCCATCAAAATCATTGCTATCAAGATGTTCGCTAAGCAATTTAATGTTCTCAGCAGGTAGCAACTTAAAGGCTTTTTTGCGTACATCGCCAAAGGTCAATGCATCGTCAATATCGCTGTCAATGAAGTAATTCAGCAGACTGCCAGCCGATTTCAATTTTGTTCTGACAATGTTTATATCTTCGATAACTCCCTGTTTGGCGTGACTCTTTGCTCCTTCAGCAAGCTTTCGGACGAGATAGATAAATGCAGAAACGAGGTTGTCGTTAGTTTCGCGGTACCTGAAGAATAGATAACAAACAAGATATAACAAGGTTTGACTATCAGCATGTCTTTTTAACTTATAAACCGACTTGTGTTTTACTAAAGACGCGTAGTATTCAAGGTTTTTCGGTGACAGCTCTAATTCAGCAATCAGTGTCTTAATTTCTGGATAAAGCGCACGTATGATTTTATGCGTCTTTAGTTCTTGTGATATTTGGCTGGCTGAAAAATCCTTCGCCATGCGCTTTAACATAGCGAGATCTGTGAACGTGCTTTTGGAATCAAGCAATCTAAGAAGCGTAGCTTTTGTATCACTGCCTAGGTTTTGGTTCAGGACAGACTCAATGCGACTACGCTCACTAGAAAGTACACTCGATATGATATCTTGAAGTGTCGTATAACCAGCTAACGCAATCCTGTTTTGTCCAAAGTAAGCAATGCATTCATCAAACACATATCTTGGCTCTTGATTGATTTTAACAACGACATTGAGCCTTTTGAGTAAAGGTGCCTTGTCATTCTTGCTCTGGTAAACGGAGAAGCCTGTATAAGTCAGAAGTTTTCTAACTAACGCTGTTTTGGTTCGCGGTGGAATATCTTCATCTTGAACGCTTTTATCGCTGAAATATTTTGCTTTAACGTAGTTAAAGTCAGGTTCAACATCTGAGAATGTAAAATTGAAAATTATTGGTCTGGATCTGAAATAACCCAATAAGAGGATAAAATAGATTCTGGTCTCTGTTTGCCTCAACGTATTGACCAGTTTCTGAGTTTCCTTGTCGAGTGAAAAGTAGTCTTCTCTGTCGGAGTGACTAAAGTTGGGGAGAGCATAAAGTTCTTTGACTTCAAACGACGTGAGTATTTGAATGCGTTTTGTTTGTTCAGCAGCGATGGCATATAGTCCTGATTATTTTTTCATAATCATAACAGACTCAATGTTTTAATTCCTAATGCCGATTTCGAGGGGATGGGCGCAAAACCCCGGATCAGGTCGTCTTCCAGTGCGCGGTATTTGGTAACATTTGGCAAATAAATGCGTCCATTCAGTCGTGAGGTTAACTGCCGGTAGAGCAGCCATTCGT
>NZ_JAKRFB010000096.1:0-7248 GCF_022348315.1 Alteromonas sp. MmMcT2-5
CATACCTGGATTACAAAAGTCCAAACCAATATGAAGCTGACATGGCTAACTTAGGAAAAGCTGCTTAACTGGGTTGTGTGAATTTGCTTGACCACGTCATTATTCGTGTATCATTATGATAGAAAAATGATAATAATAAAATTAGTGAGTTAATACTTTCTATGACAACATCAACTAATAATGAACCTAAAACTATATTCAGTTGGGCGAGTGCCATTGCGTTAGCATTAGAGTCTGACGGGATAGACAGCCAAGCTTTGTTTAAAAAAGCTGGCGTTGATTTAGTTACGTCATCAGAGCCAAGTTACCGTATTGAAACCGTTAAAATTACGGAAATTTTTAGGCTGGCAGTAGAAGCAACGGGCATAACAGGTTTTGGGTTGTTAGCTGGTAAAAACTTTCATCCTGGCAGCTTTCACGCGTTTGGTTATTCGTTATATGCGAGTAACAATTTAAATGACTTTTGCCAACGCATAGTACGCTATTTCCGCTTACTTAGTGATAACGGCATTCATACGTTAACTGAAACAAAAGATGATTATGTGTTGGATATTGAAATTATCAATACAGTAACTTGTGATGAAACTATTGAAGGCTGGTTAATGGCTATTGTTCAAATGTGTCGACATATTTTCCGCCTTAACTTTAACCCTTTAAAAGTTCAACTCGTAAGGGAAAAACCAGAAATTGGGGCAGAGTTATTTGAGCAGTCATTTAAATGCCCTGTTGAGTTTTCTTCCAAATTAAACGCGATACATTTTGCTAAAGAAGATATGTTTGTTCAACTGCCTGCAGCAAGTTCTGAATTGGCGCGAGTGAACGATGAAATTGTTATTCAGCATTTAGCACGTTTAGATCGCTCTGATATTGTACGCCAAGTTGAAACTAAAATTATTGAGCTATTGCCTACTGGGGAATGTAATAAAGAGCGTATTGCTTCATTATTAAATATGAGCCCGAGGAATATGCATGGCAAACTAGAACAACGCGATACTAGTTACCAAGAAATTTTAGACGACTTACGCTCACAATTAGCAATTCAATATATTGAGCAAGACTCAATGAGTATTAGTCAAATTACCTATCAACTAGGCTTTACTGATACTAGTAACTTTTCTCGTGCATTTCGTCGTTGGACGGGGCACTCACCAAGTGAATATCGAAAAGCTAAAGCTGAAAATTAAACAAATATAGTATGGGCTTTCGTTTGGAGCCCATACTTAAACTTCCAATTTTCTAAACTTGTTTATTTTAAAATCTCACTCTAATATATTGAATTTTAAACTGTTTATTGTTTTTCTAAATATACCTTCCTAACTATTCCCATACTTTTTTCCTAAACCCATACTTTTGGCTGGTTTTTTTTGCGTTTTTATTTTTTAGAGTAGAACCATCTCAAGACTTAGCGTGTTTATGGCTAACAAAATAAAAATTAGGAATTAGTGATGAGTGAAGCAAACTTACTTTTTGAAAACCGAGATGGTATTGCCTGGTTAACATTAAACCGCCCGAAAGGAATGAATGCAATCAATGGTGAAATCATTGAACTTTATGAAAAGTATATTCCTGAAATAGCTAATAATGATGAAATTAGAGCCGTTGTTATTACTGGCACTGGTGCTGCTTTTTGTGCAGGGGCAGACTTAAAAGAAGTATTGGCATCACAAAAGCTACCTCCTGGAGAGAAAGACTTTTTAGATCGATTATGTGAAAACGTATTTAATCCACTACGTGACTTTCCAAAGCCAGTAATTGCAGCGTTAAATGGTATTACTATGGCGGGCGGTCTAGAAACAGCTATGTGTGCAGATATAGTGGTGGCTGCTGAAAGTGCAGTCATTGGTGATGCTCACGCGAACTTTGGCGTATACCCTGGCGCTGGAGGGGCAGCCTTATTACCTCGAATTATCCCTCACAATGTAGCTAAGTATTTATTGTTTACTGGTGAAACTTTATCTGCACAAGAAATGAAAACATATGGCTTTGTTAACGTAGTTACAAATGATGATGAGCTACAAGATAAAACACAAAAACTTGCACTCAAAATTGCCTCAAAAAGCCCAATTGCACTTCGTCGTATGAAAGAAGTGGCTAATCAAGCTTTAGATAAATCGAGAGATGCAGCATTAGAGCATGAGCAAGTATTGTTAAGAAAGCATATGCGTTCATACGACTTTACCGAAGGCTTAACTGCGTTTTCTGAAAAACGTAAACCGCAATTTATCGGCAAATAGCAAGAGTTGCTTAATTAAGCTAATAATAGGAACCAAGAACATGAGTAATATTTATATCGCAGGTGTTGGCATGACTAAGTTTGGTCGACACATCGAACGTACATTAGAAAGTTTGACTGGCGAAGCAATTGAAAAAGCACTTGCTGATGCTGGTTGTGATAAAGACGAAATTGGAACGGCATTTTTCACTGGCTGTACTCAAGGCCATTTACATGGTCAGGGTATGGTACCCGGACAAGTTTACTTAAGTAAAAATGGTATTGAAGGTATCCCTATCTTTAATGTTGAGAATGCTTGTGCTTCAGGTAGTTCAGGTTTTTATCTAGCCAACCAAATGCTTAAATCAGGTGCATGTGATATTGCACTAGTTGTTGGCGCAGAGAAGATGAATGTAGCCGACAAAGCTAAGATGTTCTCTGTATTTGATGGTGCATGGGATGTGAGCAATCCAGAGCAAAACCTTAAAACTTTATTAAAGCCTGCTGAAGGTTTTGAAGTGCCACCAGGTACAACCTCAGAGCGCCCTTATAGTGTGTTTATGGATGTATATGCAGCTTTTTGTCGTAACCATATGAAAACATTTGGTACAACTCAAAGACAAATAGCGGCAGTGAGCGCTAAGAACCACCAGCACTCAGTTCATAATGAATTGTCGCAATTTAGAGACCCTTATACGATTGATGAAGTAATGGCAGCTCCACCAATTACTTACCCTTTAACTTTACCTATGTGTGCACCTATTTCAGACGGTGCGGCAGCGGTTGTGGTTTGTAATGAAGAAGGGCTGAAAAAATTAAATGCCGAAAAGCGCGCTGTTCGAGTACTTGCTGCTGTTATTCGCAGCGCTACTAGCCGACCAGCTGATCAGTGGGATCAGCACTGTGAGCATTTAGCGGCAAAAGAAGCCTATGAAATAGCGGGTGTTGGTCCACAAGATATGGACGTGGCTGAAGTTCATGATGCAACAGCAATGGGTGAAATTTTACATGCTGAAAACCTTGGTTTAGTTGGTTTTGGTGAAGCTGGACCAGCTGCAGAAAATGGTGACTTTACAATTGGAGGCCGCATTCCAATTAACCCATCAGGTGGCTTAGAGTCTAAAGGTCATCCGCTAGGTGCGACAGGGCTTGGTCAAATTCATGAGCTTGTTGTTCAACTTCGTGGTGAAGCCGGTGCTCGTCAGGTTGTTGGTGCTAAACATGCGGTACATGAAAACAGCGGTGGGTTAGTAGGTATTGAAGAAGGCGCTGTGTCAATTAACATTTTAGCAAAAGCTTAATTTTATTAAGTGGCTAGTATCGACCTTGTAAAAGATTAATGTAATGAGGAATAAATAATGAACTTCCAAATGACTGAAGAACAAGAAATGGCCGTTGAGTCGGTTCGTAAATTCGTACAAAACGAGATTGAACCAGAAATTAGAGCTCACGGTGAAAGCCACTTTAGCAAAGAACAATTGGTAAAGTGGAGCAGTAAATTATCTGAATTTGGCTATATCAGTGCTCCACACCCAGAAGAAAGTGGTGGCTATGGAATGGACTGGAAAACGCATCTTTTAATTTGGGAAGAAGTTGCGGTAGGTTCATTAGATCTCGCGCTTACTGGGTTAATTAACGTAGCAGGTATTGATTTGTTAATTAATAATGCTCCTCAACATATCATTGATGAGTATGTACCAGGTTTAATTTCGGGTGAGAAGTTTATTTCTATTGGTATTTCTGAACCAGATGTGGGTTCAGATGTAGCTGCTGTTAAAACTCGTGCGGTAAAAGATGGCGATGAGTGGGTTATTAATGGCGAAAAAACTTGGATTTCAAATGGCGAACATATGGATATATTCGTTTGTACCTGTAAAACAGGCGAAGGTGAATTAACGCATATTGCTATTCCTGCCGACACACCAGGTTTAGAAGTTAAGGGAATTGAAAAAATGGCGTTAAACAGCCAGTCAACTTCTCAAATTTTCCTTGCTGATGTTCGTGTGCCTGTAGCGAATACGGTTGGCAAAGAAGGTGATGGATTAAAAAATACATTGGTAACGTTTGAACGTGCTCGTTGTCATATGGCGGCTTGGGGTTATTCAATTGCTCGTCGTGCGCTGGAAGAATCTGTTAAATATAGTCAAGAGCGTACACAGCATGGCAAACAGATTGCGGGTCACCAGCTAATTGCACTTAAAATTGCTAAAATGGCAACTGAAATTGATGCGGCTCGACTATTAACTTTACGTGCTGCTGACATGATTGATAATGGTATTCGTTGTGACAAAGAGTGCTCAATGGCGAAATGGTACGGTACTGAAATAGCGGTTACTGCTTGTCGTGATGCTGTGCAAATACACGGTGGTAATGGTGTTACTAAAGAATTTATTGTTGAACGTTTAGCTCGTGAAGCGATTGTTGGACCAATTCCTGATGGGACTACAGAAATTCAGCAGTTGTTAATTGCTCGCTTGTTAACAGGTATTCAAGCATTTAAATAATTCTATCGTTGGTTACTGCAAGTTAACCAGCATGTGTATAAAAATTTGAGAGAAAGTTCATGAATTTGCAAGATAAAGTTGTTGTTATAACAGGTGGCGCTTCTGGCTTAGGTAAAGCGACAGCAGAATATTTAGTAGCAGAAAAGGGCGCTAAAGTTGCCTTGTTTGACCTAAATGAAGACGCAGGCAATGCGACCGTGGCTGAGCTTGGGGAAGATAAGGCTATCTTTTGCCAAACTGATGTAACAAGTGAAGAAAGTATAGATGCTGCGATTGCTGCTGTAATGGATAAGTTCGGTGCAATTCACGGTGACGTTAATGCGGCTGGTATTCCACTACCGTGTAAAATTTTAGATAAAGAAGGTATTGCTTCAAGCCTAAAAAAATACGCTACGGTAATTAACGTTAATTTATGTGGTGTATTTAATGTGATGGCTAAATGTGCTGAACAAATGGCAAAGAATGAGCCAGACGAAAAAGGTGAACGAGGAGTGATTATAAACATTTCATCGGGGGCAGCTTTTGAAGGGCAAATTGGTCAAAGTGCATATTCAGGTTCAAAAGCCGGAGTTAATGGTATGAATATTCCAGCTGCACGAGAATTAGCCCGTTACGGTATTCGTGTAAATTCAATTGCACCAGGTTTATTTGGTACGCCTATGGTTAAGTCGCTAGGTGAAAAAGTGGTTAATTCACTTGTAGAAATGTGTGAAGCGCCTAAACGTATGGGTGAAATGGAAGAGTTTGCACATACTTGTTCTTTCTTATTTGAAAATGGCTATATGAATGGTCGTATTGTCCGATTAGATGGCGCTACAGTGATGCAAGCTAAGTAAGTTCTTAATAAGTTATTAAAGCACCTTTAAGGTGCTTTTATACCAATTGCATTAAATATTTAGTCAGTTCAGAGCTGTGTCAGGGGAGTTAGAACAAAGCAAATTGATGCAGGTGTAGCATTCTCCACTAAAGCAATTTGTAAAGTTATTACTCTCCTGACAAGCTCCCGAAGGGCGAGTTTAAAAGGCTTATATGCTTGCGTTATTGATTTTGATAAGGGAATAACCATTACCTGCAACCAATGCCTTGCCTCTAAGCCTTTTAACTCTCGCTGAATGATCAAATATTTAATTTAATTGGTATTATAACGTGGAGAAAATGAAATGGGACCACTAAACGGTATAAAAGTTGTTGAGTTGGCTGGCTTAGGGCCATGTCCGGCAGCTGGTATGATACTAGCTGACTTTGGGGCTGAGGTTATTTTAATTGAACGTAAAACGGCTAACCCTAACGCTGGTATTGATTTAGATAGCAATAAAGATGCTTCATTTTTTAAGCGTGGTAAAAAGTCGATTGCACTAGACTTAAAAAATCCTGATGATGTTGAAACAGTATTGAAGCTTGTTGAGCAATCAGACGTGTTAATTGAAGGGTTTCGCCCAGGCATTACTGAAAAGTTGGGGCTTGGACCGGAGGTTTGTCATCAGCGCAACCCAAAACTCGTATATGGTCGTATGACTGGTTGGGGGCAAACAGGACCTTTAGCAAAAAATGCTGGCCATGACATCAACTATGTATCAATTACTGGAGCCTTGCATTATGGCGGTTTACCTGACGATGCACCATATCCAACACCAACCTTAGTGGGCGATATTGGTGGTGGCACCTTACCATTGGTCATTGGTATAACTTCAGCGCTTTTATATGCACAAAACACTGGCCAAGGGCAGGTGATTGATGCAGCTATTTGTGACGGCACCATTTATAGCATGGGGTTGTTAACCAGTATTAGGGCGCAGGGGTTGCTACGTGAAGAAAAAGGGCAAGACTTTTTCGGCGCAGGATCTCATTGGTGCAATACTTATCAATGTGCTGACGGGAAATATGTTTCAGTTCAAGCGTTAGAGCCTAATTTTTATAAAGAATTAGTTACATTGTGTGGCTTTGCTGATGATGATGACTTTGCTCAGCAGAACAATAAAAAGTTGTGGCCTCAAGCAAGAGCAAAAATGGCGGCATTTTTTGCAAGTAAAACTCAAGCACAATGCAACGATATTTTAGAAGGAACTGATGCTTGTTATGCACCTGTTTTATCTATTCCAGAAGCAGCTGAGCATGAGCATATTAAGGCGCGTGGCTGTTATACAGGTGAAGGTCAATATTTACAGCCAACACCTGCGCCTAAGTTTAGTGTTAGCCAGCCTTGTATTGGTGAAATTCCTAACGTTGGGCAACATACAGCAGAAATTTTAAATTCGCTGAACAAGTAAATACGAATACTTAACCTCGCACTGGTAAGTGCATTTCTCCTCTGTAGGCTAATTGACTTGGAATGTCCTCGCTTTTAGCCTCTTTTTATTCCTTTTAAAATTCTACATCTTCTTGTATTTGTTCTTTTGTATTAAAAGATGCCTACTTTAGAGTAAATACTTAACTCTGAGCTATCCCCACGAATAGTAAAATAAAGTCAAAGAGTTAGGGAACATTCATGGCATTTGGTGATCAGATCTTTCGCCAAAAAAAAACCAACACAGA
>NZ_JAKRFB010000097.1:0-8521 GCF_022348315.1 Alteromonas sp. MmMcT2-5
ACGGGAGTGCTTTTACACTTTAGCGGGCCTTAACGCACGTATCAAAGTGTTAATGGAAGAGTTAAATAATCGGCCGCAGCGCTTACATCCAGGCTCTCGTCGTGAGCAGTTTGAACTGCTCGATAAGCCCGCCTTGATGGCACTACCTGGGACTACGTATGAGTATATCGACAGTAAACGGGCGAAGGTGGGGCCTGATTACCATGTGTTGTATCAAAAACACGCTTACTCTGTACCGCACATCTTAGTGGGTAACACGGTGACCATCGAGGCGAGTGGCAGTGTGGTCAGCATATATCATCACAATCAACTGGTGACACAGCACGCTAAATCAGCAAAAGACGGTGGCTTCTCAACCCAGAAAGAACACATGCCCGATAGCCATGTAAAACAACGCTTCAGTGCAGAGCGCTTACTGCACTGGGCCGAGAATATCGGTGTGGGTACGCGCGGTGTCGTGCAGTGGCACATCCATAGCCGACAACACCCAGAGCAAGCGATTAAAAGCTGCCTAGCTATCCTAAACCTCACTAAACAACATGGTGCTGCGCGGCTGGAAGCCGCTTGCCAAAAGGCATTGCTGCTAGAACGCCCGCACAGAAGCGTAGTAATGAACTTACTCAAACATCACCAAGAAAGTGTACCGAGCACGGCGGTCGAGCAAGATGAACAACCTGTTACCCACCACAATATCCGCGGCCAACATTACTATCAATAGGATAACTCATGACACAATCTCAACTACAAGAGCAACTGCGTAGCTTACGGCTTGGGCACTTCGCTCAAGCGTTACTGCAACAACAAAGCCAAGCGACAACCTTTGATGAGATGAGCTTCGAGGAACGCTTGGGATTACTGGCACAGCACGAAATTCACTGTCGTCAAGACAGCAAAGTGAAGCGTTTACTGCGCCAAGCAACCTTGCGCTTAGAAGCTCACGCCAGCCGATTGGAATACCGTGCAGAGCGCGGTTTACGAAAAGATAAAGTCGCCACACTATTAAGCGGCCAATACTTACATCACGCCCACAACATTATCGTTACTGGTGCAACGGGGTGCGGTAAAACGTACTTCGCTTGCGCATTAGCCAGGCAAGCCTGTGAGCAGCATCATACAGTGCGATATTACCGACTTGGGCAACTTCTTGATGAGCTGAATATCGGCCACGCCGATGGCAGTTACCGACAACAGCTTGCGCAACTGGCTAAGAAAAAGCTACTCATCTTGGATGACTGGGGCATGGAAAAACTAAATGCACGACAAGCTAATGACTTACTCGATGTAATGGAAGAGCGCTATCAAAACACCAGCACTATCATAGCAAGCCAACTGCCCGTTACCGAATGGTACAAACTCATCAGCAACCCCACTGTGGCAGATGCATTACTCGACCGTTTACTGCACAACAGTCATCGAATTGAACTGGCTGGCGAATCAATGAGAAAACTAGACCAATCCGATCACTTAAGGTAAAACTGGCAAGGACGAAAAAGAAGAAGAAAAAGTGATCGGATAAAACCGAAACGACCGATCGGATTCACCGAAATACGCAGTTTTAGGCCTAATTTCGCCCCTCATCCGGGCTATTCCCTGGTTTCAGACAGATCTTGGCTGTCGTCGTAACATCTGGTCTACTTTAAACAGGTTCGCCAAGGTGAATAGCATGGCTAACTGTGAGTCATTTTTCGTCAGCCCTTTATAGCGTGCTTTGATAAAGCCGAACTGACATTTGTAAGCGAGGTTATAAAGAGCTTCGAGCCTTGTTTATTCATGCAGCTAGGGCGGTGATGTCACGACCCTACAAGACAGGAAAAGTCTATGGTGAGTGGCTGATGAACTTACGCGCTACAAAGCCATTCAACGTTGTTACCGTCGCTTTGGCGAATAAGCTCGCCCGAATCGCATGGGTGGTCATGAAGACGAGGCAGGCGTTTAACAGCAACGGGTTTGCAATGATAAAAGTGATGACGAAAACGGTAGAACCACTGGATAAAAACCTGACACAAAAAACAGCTTACAGAAGCTTTGGCCTTTTTTGAGGATAATCCAGCGCGGATCTCATCGTGGAGCGGGTTGCGAAAGCGCCTAATCAGACTCCGAATACATTAGCGCATAACCAACCCCGTTATCGAAGTTTATTATTGCAATAACGAGGCGGACCATACATTTTTGTAAAGTAAGGTCGTATACGACACTTACCTGTAATCAAAGTACAACGAGGATGCATTGTGGAAAATATTCATCAGGATTTTATAAGAGATCTTAACGAAGCCACTGAGACGACATTACTCATCGAAGTCTATAAACGGCATGTTGAGGCAATGAGACGTCACAATGAGGCGTTTGATGAATATGCTGTATGCCGCGATGTCTTTGATGAAAAACTCACTGACAGGCAAACCAATGTCATTCGTGTCGATGCCAAAGCAGATCAGCCTAATCAGTTAATGTCTCAGATCTACGCGTTAGTCGGCGCAGATTTGAAGCAACGTGCATCCATTGATGCTGCATTAAAACTTGCCATTCATGTGTCGACAATGGGGCTATCTGAGCTGGTAAACAGCAGTATTTCAGATGCGATCTCTAATACGGTCAACGAACTGGTTGATGGCATTGGCAGCAAGATCACCGACTTTATCTCCTCCCGCGCGGAAGCGGAGCTGGTCAATGCGGCCGGCGACAAGTCATTGGAAGCAATCGAAGGCACAGACGCGACGAACGTCAAAGGAATGGAGCTGTTTTTAAGTCACGACGCCAGAAAACAATTACTGGAGTTGGCTTCCAGCGCTCCGGATGTGTCAACGCCACATGAAGCGATGCAATACATCGTCAAGCTGATTGAAGTATTGGGAATAGGTGCGCCAAAACTGATTGTGATAAACGATCCGTTTAGTCTTGATGTCGCGTCCTTGGCGCTGTGCTCATTGATGTTATCCCATGCCAAAGATAAAAAATTACAGGGCGAAACCTTTCCGGTATCCATTGTATTTAACTATACCCATCACCAACCGTTCGATAAGACCGATGACGCTTCAAAACAAGGAAGCCTTATAATCCGACTGCGTCATATGGTGCAGCGCTACGGCATGCTTGAAAAACCCGGCACCAACATCCCGACACCCGCGGTGAATTCATCTGTTTTTGTGGGGCGACATGACGAGCTTGCGTCGCTCAGTCAGCGCCACCATGCGTATATGGAAAGTGTGATAAATCGCAGCGACATCGCCCATCATTGGGAACTGATAAGCGGTGAGCCAGGGGCTGGTAAAACGGCGTTGGCAAACCAACATATCAGTAGACTCTCTGACTATGATGATAAAAAGGATACTGCACAGATACGGTTACGCCTGCTTAATCAAATCGGTCACCAGTCACAAAATACAGGGTTGGCATCACTGCTGCAGTCGATACAGCGCGAAGCGCTGAGGTTAACCGAGTATTACGATGCGCATAACAGCTTCCTCTATAAGGTGGTAAAGAACAAAATTGATGAATTTCGCGATGTCGGCGATAACATCAAAGAGATCTTCACCAAAGGCTCAGTCAGCAGCGATAACGTTCACGCACTGGCAAAGTCGATTGCCTCAGCAACGCACTACGGCACCCTCTTTGATGCGGCTAAGTCAGCAAAAAACAGACTGTCCATGGACCGCTACGCGAACGCGATAGGTGAGTCAATAAAAAAGGAAAATAAATCTGAAAAGGAGCAGCAGTTTGAAAGACTGTTAGCGGCGCTGTCGAAGCTGAAGCGACTGACCAGGGAAATCCATCCCGACGCGAAAACGATGCCAATCATGTTGGTCATTGATGATATCCAGTGGATAGATGAGCTGACTGCCGAGTTTATTACTGAGTGGCTAATGCCGCGTTACAGTATTGAGTTTGTGGGGACCTGTCGACAAGCGGATGCCGCGTTGTTAAGAAAAAAGACGAGCGACCAGCATGAGACTCGTCCCTTTACACGCGCATTGCTGTCGCTATTCGGACTGACAGAAGATGATGTGTCGACAACGTGCTATGAGACCAATATTAAGGGGATGGCTCGAGGCACGCTGACGTCACTGATTGAAGCGGTGTTCAGTAACCCGGATAAACGTGATGTCTCCCCTATCAGCAGCGCATTAATTGCACAGCTCAATGAACGCGATAATGAGCATGTGAACACGTTGTTTGCGATAGAAACGCTTAATCTTTTAAGCGATAAAGGTTTTTATCAGGATAAGGATGTTACGCCGTTATTTATTGAAACCACCCGCGGCCAGTATTCAATAAACAACATTCCGGCGTCAGCGTTTCAAAGCTGCATTGATACTGTATTTGGGCAGCTTAAGGACGCCTACAATGATGCGTTTGCCCAGGATGAGATGAAGCAGGATGCAAACATAGGCTTTACGTTATCGTCCTATGCGGTCATGGAAGAGCGGCTTCATATCCTAATGCAGTACTTGGGCGATTTCGGGGATATCGCTAATTTTACGCTGCAGATCGCATCCATGATTTCCGCGCCGTTTAGTTCACAGTTAGTTGACGATGTTATTGCGCATCTGAGGGGCCTGGATGAAACCGCGCACCCTGAATTGGCGCCGCTTATTAACATGTTAAAAAAGCAGCCCGAACGGCATTTATCCACCGAACATTATCAGATCCTTGAAGAGGTGCTGGAGATTGTCAAACGTGTCAGAAACGAAGACATGCATACCTTTACGCACAATCTGTATACCACCTTTTTGCGTCAAAGTTGTCTGAATGTGCTAAAAGATACGCTGGGTACATCAGATAAGAAGATCATCGGTGAATGTATTGCCGTCATTGCTCAATACCTTCATCAGCAAATTGAAAACATCGAGTTAACACATGATGCGACGACACGGACATATCAAAAAACAATTTACCTCACCAAGTCGCTGAGCGCGCTGCTGCAATTTGCCCATGACACATTTGGTATGTTTATTCATGAAAGAATACATATCACGTACGGACTTGCCGTGATTCTGGGAAATATGAACAGGTATAGCGAGTCATTAGAAGTGTTTGATGAAGTTGAGAAGCTTTGCAACGTGCTAGAAAGTAGCGATGAAAAACAAGAAAACGTCGCCATGATTTTTGGTGAGGAGTTTAACTTGGAGCAGGCATCCATTGATATCACAGAAGGTAAGATGGATGTCTGTCATTTTCTTGGTAGGCATGAGGATGTGAAAGCACTGTATCAGCGCGCACGCAATATGGTGGAAAATAACACTCAACTATCTGTCGACGAAAAAGATAGCCGTATCATCGGACTGCTAAACACCTTAGGCAATTCTTATAATAAACAGATTCAAGTAAACCATGCAATAGCCGTACAGAAAGAAGCCATGGAGATGGCAGAAAAGCTGTATCAGCGCGATCCAGAAATTCATCAAGATATCTACGTTAAGACTTTGTTTGGGATGGCAAAAGGACACTTAGCCGGCCTGAATTACCAGGCAGCTGCGCCCTTTGCTTTGCAGGCGTTTGAACAAACTAAACAATTAGCTGATGCAAATAGAAGTGCCTGGCTGGGTGGTTTTGTTAATGCCGCAATACTTTACGCGTCTATATGCAGTAAAACAGGAGAAAATGCTCAGTCTATTGACGTGCTTACGCAGTTACTACCCATCACTGATGGCTTACAACAAAGAAATCCCGATATCTGGCTTGAAGACCATGCTTGGGTTGTACACACACTGACAATGAGCTATCTACTTGCCGGCGCAATGCCAAGTGCAAAGCAAGTCATAGAGTCAGTGATGCCGCTGCTTGAATCTGAGAAAGAAAAATCAGCAGAATTGCCCGGTCACTATCTCAACGTGAAAGCTATGCATATGACATGCCTGCTAGGGACCGGTGACAAAGAGGGCGCGGTGCGGGTAGCGGAATCACTTATCTCTTTGACCAGAGAGGAGCAGTTGGCAGGTCGCAGTGATATTGCATCTACCGTGAACACACTGTTGTCATGTGCGTCGGCTTTTCTCAGATACAAGATGTTCGAAAAAAGTGAAATGCTCATTGATGAGCTCATCACGATGCTTGATGAGCAAGAAGAGATAGAAAGTTATCATGCCTACATGAAGCTTCAATCGTTTGCTTTGCTTGCAAATACACTGCTTGAAAAAGGAGAGATCGATAACGCCGTCAGTATTGTAAAAAAGGACATTATCCCTTCTTTAGATGTCACGTTCTCCATGCTCAAGGGTGTCGAAATGGAGTACGTCAGTGTTTTATCTGCCAGTGGCAAGGTGTTAAGAAAAAACAATGACATTGAGCAGTCAGAACATCTTCTGTTAAAGGCGCTCAATATCATTGAGAAGGAAGGCGACGTTTTTGAAGTGTCCACACTCACCGCGCAAACCTATTTTCAAATCGCGAAGCTCTACCGTATAACCAAAGATATGTTACGCGCCGAGAAATTCGCCGAAAAAGCACTTTCGAACTGTGACGATATACTTTTAATGAATAGCGCTGCGTTCGATAGCCACCATACTGCGCTCAGTCTGCTTCGAGACATCTACTGTCAAACAGGAAGAACGGAGGAAGCAATCACCCTGTACCAGCGATATACAGACACGTATTTTGCGTATTTTGCCAAAGCGCCAGTGGAACACGCACGAAAGGTTGAAGACTTTTTCGTTAAGCTGGGCAATATGCAACATTTAATGAAAGATGAAAAAGGCGCTCAACACAACAACCTCACCGTGTGTTTCAATAAGTATTGGGGACTGCAATTAACTGAAACTAAAGAAGGCATACCGGAGTGCGTCAATGCGGTATTCGGCCTGCTTCAGGCTATCTACGACCGAAGTGATGACAAACTGTTTTGGTCACTTGCGGTTAAGCATATTAGAAAGCTAACTGCGTTAAGTACAGAGATATGGGCAGGTCATTTGGTAGGAGCAAGCTTTAGTCATGCGAATCTGTACGTGGAAGATGATAGAGAGGAGATGATCAAAACACTTTATGAACTCGTTAAGGATATGGAAAAGTTTGCTCTTGATGAGCGCGAGGATACAAAAGATAAATTTAAAATGGCGTTATTCCTCGTTGTAAACGAAATGGATTTCGATGACGATCTTGATGAGGCACAAAGATTGGCCGAGCGATATCTCGATATCAATGACAATGCATTTAACGAACAATACGCTGACGTGATGATGATGCTTGTTCGCATCTCTTATAATCAACACCGTATTGAAAAAACGGACACCTTGGCAGGCATTCTTGAGAGCGAGCTTCACGAACACCAGGAGCTCGAATGGGTACCAGCTCAGCACGCGATGCTATATATGCTGTGGACTAATCTCCTTGATGATCAGGATAGAAATAATGAGGCGGCTGTGAAAATCAAAAAAGCGGACCAGATTATTGAAAAACATGGCCTGCATGACTATCGCAGTGGCACAGATCTGTGGGATGACTACCTATGAAGGTATTAAAAGCGAAAATTAGGAAAAGCCAAAATTAGCGACTATAGTTGTTATCGTGTTACCGAGTTGCATTGGTATCTGGAGATCTTGCCCGTCTATGACGTGTATTAGCTCAGAGTTGATCTGACAGTTACCCGTTTTTCAGGTGTCGCTGTCAGATTAGATTTGAGCCAAATTCTTTTCAGCCCAGATCTGTTTCCCATCGACTAATGTTTCAATTGGCGTTCTGCCACAGCACATTTTGCTCTGATGAGTTCGTTCATTGTTGTAGTAATCCATCCATTCGTCCAGATCTTTCTGGAGTTCTTCGAATGAGCCATACAGTTTCTTGCGGAATGTGACCTGGTAAAACTCATTTAATATCGTCTTATGGAAACGTTCACAGATACCGTTTGTCTGCGGTGACATCGCTTTGGTTTAGTAACCGTCTGCTGATCTACACCTTGCCCGATTTAACATTCCAGGGCAACAGGGCTTCGACATTGTCTGGCGATGCGGCTAAGTGTTCCAGACAATGCATGATGTAATCAAATGGGGTTAAGCCATTGGCCTTGGCCGTCTCAATGATGCTGTAAAGTATCGCACTGGCATTGGCACCGCTTGTTGCGTTGTTGAACAGCTAATTCTTTCTGCCAATGACAAAGGGCTTGATGGCTCTCTCGGCGCGGTTGTTATCGATGGCCAGGTTGCCATCATCGACATAGCGAACCAGTTTATGCCATTGATTCAGACTGTAGCCAAGCGCTTTACCCAGTGCAGTTTTGGGTGGTAACTGCAAAGCCGATTTGTCCAGCCAGGTTTTGTATTGGTTGAGCAGGGGAAGTGATTCGGTTTGCCTGACCTGATACTTCTGCTTTGCTGACTGGCCTTTGAGGCGGGTTTCAATCCGGTATAACATCTGGATATGGTTCAGTGCTCAGTTGGCTTTACCGGTTTTAGCCTTTGCTTGTGCCACTTCGGCCTCTTTGAACTTGCGTCTGGCATGGGCCCAGCTTGCGACAGGCTAAGCCTGAGAATAAAGGAGGTAACTATGCTGTAACCAAAATTATTCGTTGAATTCCAGAGGGTTCAACTCCCTC
>NZ_JAKRFB010000098.1:0-7077 GCF_022348315.1 Alteromonas sp. MmMcT2-5
TGGAGAAAGAGATCCTAAAAAAGGCGACGGTCTTCTTTGCCAAAGAAACCAAGTGAAATACGGTTTCATTACCCAACATAAGAAGACCTGGCCGATTAGTCTGATGTGTCAGGTTCTGGGAGTCAGTCGCCGTAATTACTACAGTGCAGTGCAACGAAACGAGCAACTTGAACCCGATCCGCAACATGATGAGCTAATTGAATGGGTACAGAAGATAGCAGATGCCAGTGACTATACCTATGGCGTCAGGCGAATGAAACGCGCGCTGAATTCGCTCGGTTATCCGGTTGGAAAACAGCGTACGAGAGCCTTGATGAAAGAAGCCGACGTGAGCGTTAGACGGCGTAGAAAATACAAAGTAACGACCAACAGCGACCATCAGCAACCTGTATTTGATAACGTGCTATCACGCGACTTTGATGCGCAAAAACCAGACCAGGCGTATGTCTCTGACATTACCTATATCTGGACGCAGGAAGGCTGGCTGTATCTGGCCGTTGTCATCGATCTGTTCTCACGCAAAGTCGTGGGTTGGAGTATGTCTTCTCGGATGAGTGCCCAGCTTGTGTGTGATGCCTTAACAATGGCTTTATGGCAACGTAAGCCCAAGGCTGGCCTGATACATCATTCGGATCGTGGTTCGCAATATGCCAGCCGACAATTTAGACAGCTACTGGCGCAGTACAAGGTAACAGGTAGCATGAGTAGGAAAGGTGATTGTTGGGACAATGCCGTTGTAGAGAGCTTCTTCGGCACATTAAAACAAGAGCGAGTGCAATGGCGTCATTACCAGAGCCGTCATGCTGCTCAGCAGGATATCCTGCAATATATTACTATGTTTTATAACAGCCAAAGAATGCACTCATATCTGGATTACAAAAGTCCAAACCAATATGAAGCTGACATGGCTAACTTAGGAAAAGCGGCTTAACTGGGTTGTGTGAATTTGGTTGACCACGTCAGTACCTTCAGGTGCCGAGTTTTCACCTATATAAATCATATGCTTGATATTGTCACATTTCAGCTTCAACTCTTTAGCTGTGTCGATAAAAGCATCATCAAAAAACAAAATGCTACATTCCGAATCATTTAATGAATAAAGGTTTTCTTTGACAGACCACCGAATATTTAATGGCACCATAACGCTGCCAGACCAAGGGATAGCATTTAAACACTCAAAATATTTATCTGAATTTAAAGCTAAAATTGCAATATGAATGCCTTTGCCTGCTCCGATGGCGGCTAGCCCACTTGCTGATTTCGCTACTCTGTTGTTAACTTCATTCCAGGTGTGCTCCCTGTCAGCGAAAGATGTTCCAATAGTGTTAGGTAAAATAGTAGCATTTCGTTGTAAAGCTTGATAAAAGTGCATAGCAACCTCTTATTTTTAGGTTTAAGTATTCTAGTTATTTATGAGTAAATTTTGCATAAAAGCCAAATATTGTATTTACGTTATAAAAAAATTTACAAGTAGTTGATAGGAATAGAATAATAATAATGCTAATTGTATACTCCAAAAACTAGCACGTAAGATAACCGCGATAATATTAGTTGAAATCATATGGATTACTGATTGAGCTATACGGGCATAAAGTAGGTAGATAACAGTTGAATTCATCATATCTAGTTGTTTAGAAAGTGCCGCCACAATGACTAAAGCACAGAACACTGGCAGCATCTCAAGACAGTTTAATTGGGCTCTTGTAAGCCTTTGACCAAAGCCAGGAGTATTACTGCCATCAGGATGAAAGTTATTAAGGGCAACTTTATTGCTACTCAAAAAAGTATAATAAGCTCTCATATTTAAGAGTATGAAGCTAAGAACTAATGTCCAGCCAGCAAAGCCCGTTAACGCAAGTAAGGTTTGATTCATGTTTTTTCCTGTTTGTTATTTAAAAAGGATATTTTTTTGATTTTGTTCCTGCCAAGCGGGCTATGTTCATTAATCACTGATTATTAGTATCCCCAAAAGCATCATATTGAATGATGTTTTTTTGGGTTAAGCCAGAACAATAAATAGACTTGAGGATTAACTTAATGAATCCAACAACAATTTAAGATGCACGGCCTAGCGAATAAATAATTTATAAACCAATTTATGCATAAATCCGCCAAATGGAGGAAACAAGAGGTGGGCGAAACTAATACGCCCTTTCTTTAAAATTGACTTGCCGTGAGAGAATGTTTTAAAACCCTCTTCCCCATGGTATTGGCCCATACCCGAAGCTCCAATGCCGCCAAAAGGCAAATCATCATTGGCCACATGAAAAGTAGCTTCATTAATACAGACCCCACCAGCATGAGTGTTCAATAAAATTTCTTGCTGGAATGCTTTATCAAAACTATAAATATATAATGCTAACGGTCTGTCATTTTTATTTATATAGTGAATAGCTTCTGCGGTATTTTTGTAGGTAATTATAGGGATGATAGGGCCAAAAATTTCTTGTTGCATCACTTTCATATCATCGTTGACATCAGTTAGCACGGTTAAAGGCATTTTTCTTTCTGTCTTGTTGATAGGTTCTGCAGTGAGCGGAGTTATATTTGCTCCATGACTTCTCGCATCGTCTAACAAACCATTTAATCGTTCAAATTGGGCATCATTAATAATACTGGTACAATCTTTATTATTAGTGATTTTAGGATACATTTTACTATAAATTTTCTGTAGTTCTTCAACTAACACTGTGACTTTATCTTCAGGACAAAAAATATAATCAGGCGCTACACATGTTTGACCTGAGTTAAGAACTTTACCTAAAATAAAACGCGAAACAGCAAGTTTAATGTCTATTATACCATCAATAATTGCAGGAGATTTTCCGCCTAATTCTAAAGTAACCGGTACAAGGTTTTTAGCGGCTGCTTGCATAACAATTTTACCGACATTGGTTGAGCCAGTAAAAAACAAATGATCAAATGCTAACGAAGTGAATGCCGTAGCTATTTCAACCTCACCTCCAATAATAGCAACTTGTTTTTGCTTAAAGACTTTATGAAGTAAACCGGCTAATAGCGTTGCTGTTACAGGCGTAAACTCCGACATTTTTAACATAACACAATTACCCGCTGCCAATGCCGTAGCTAAAGGACCTAAAGATAAAAATACAGGGTAATTCCATGGTACTACTACACCAACCACACCAAGAGGTTGAAACAAAATAGATGCTTTAGCGGGTTGAAATAACAAGTCTACTTTACGTTTTTTAGGTTTCATCCATGATTTCAAGTTTTTAATGGTGTAATTAATACCTGAAATAGTAGTGATAATATCGCCTATCTTTGTGTCATCAGCACTTCTACTACCAAAATCTTTATTTAAGGCCTCAACGAAATCATCTTGATTATCAAGCAGGAGCCTCTTGAGTTTTTTCAGATCTTTAACACGATCATCATAGCTCCGATAAGGTTCGGATGAAAAATAACATTTTTGTAATTCGAAACATTCTTTAACGTCATTTATGGTTTGAAGTACGTGCATATTATAAGTTTTCCAAGATAAGCATTTTTTTATTATTCAATTTAAACAACTGCATTGCATTAGCAATTTGCGCCAATATCTTATCGTTTATAACAGTGTAGCTTTAATGCCCTGCGGCTTTACTGTCTTTATATTGTGGGGTAATAGGTTTATGTTCTCTATCCTTCAACATTTCGTCTAGACAAGCATTTTGGCGTAACAAAATTGTCTCACTACTGGTTGTCAGCGATTTACATCACCTCATCAACATACGATAAGTCACAGCCGTTCAGACTCAACTACCAATACAACTAGATAGTGGCATTGGGCAGTCATATTCGAACTTGTTAATACAATGATAATTTTGCTCTGAGAGGGGATATTTGGCCTTGCCGTTGACAGCACGAGAGCCCCATATATGTCTAAGTAAATAAATGTGCGCTAAGAATCAATGTTTATGCCCAAATTTGGTTATATTGATTACTGCCCACTTTTATTTTACAGTTTAGTCACGCCTTGGTGTCGTCACGTTGTTGATTATGTTTAACGGAATGCCTATGATTACAGAATTTTACTCCCCTAAATATTAAATGGCACGAGGAAATAGTATGTCAGAAAAAAAAGAGCGTACCTATCTAATTGACGACCCTCAATTTTCAGTTCTTTCAAAAAAGGGGTTTTTCGGGAATATCCCACACTCGAAGCAGCTAGGCATGGAAACAGTCTCTTTGGAAAGAAACAGAGCCATATTTCGAATTCCCTTTGCAGAAAGCTTGGTGGGTGATCTCGCCAACGGGATCATCCATGGTGGTGTTATTCTGTCTTTAATGGACAGTGTTGGTGGTATGGCCACGTTTTGTGCTTTGCCTGCGATGGAATCCATTGCCACCTTGGATTTGCGTGTTGATTTTCTCAAACCTGCGTTGGCAGGGCAGGGCATTGAAGCGGCTGCGGAGTGTTATAAATTGACCAATACGGTGGCCTTTATTCGTGGTGTGGCTTACCAAACAGATATTAATGACCCCGTTGCGTCCTGCGTGGCAACTTTTATGCGCGCGTCCAGTAGTAAAATGCAAGGGGTAGTTAAGTAATGTCAGAGAAAAATGATTTCTTCAAATCAATACGTGAAACCAAAGAGTTTGATAAAGCCATTGAGATGATCCCTTATGCGAATTTTCTCGGTGTGCGCTTCTCTGAAAATGAAGATGGCTCTCTAGTATTCCGTATGCCATTTGATGAAAAAAACGTAGGTAATACTGCGCTGCCTGCTATTCATGGTGGTGTGATTGCGGGTTTTATGGAGAATGCAGCTATCGTAAGTTTAATGTGGGCAATGGAGTCCACCAGCGTGCCCAAAGTGATTGACTTTAATATCGACTACATGCTCTCGGGCCGCGCCCAAGAAACCTACGCGCGTTGTGATATCGTCAAATTAGGTAAGAGGATTGCTAATGTGCAGATCACTGCCTGGCAGGATGATCCAAATAAAGCCATCGCGGTGGCGCGCTCCCATTTTAAGCTGATCCACGATTAATCTGAAATAAATGAGACGCCACATGGAAAGTATCGTCTCCACGTAATATGGAAAGCTAGATTAAACAAGTTTAGAAGTCGCCGTAAAAACTTGATTTAATTCGATTATATTCCAATTTAAATAAACCAAATCTACGGCGACTGTAATAAACTACTTATGATTTTATTAGAAGACTTATCTATTAGTAGATCAACATCATCCACAAAAATATAATTAATTTCACTAATAAAACATGAATCTAGCATTGAATTAATAATAGGCTCTAATGATGGCAAAGAGATATTATCAAGCTGATTTATAAAGGATGTATTCGTATCCAAGTTAGTAGCTTTAAGGGATATAACTATTTTTTAAGAAGGGCTATGGGGTTGTTATCTGATTGAGATATAGATATAAGTATAGACTTTTTTAAATTTTTTGATTCTTGATAAAGTTTATCTAAAAGCTCTGTTTTTCCGAATCCAGGCTGGGACTGTATAAGGGTGAGCCTATTTCGATGGATGTTGAAATTTTTAGAGCGCATAGATTAATTAGAGAAAATGTTTCACTTCATTAAGTTTAGAAATACCACCTAGTAGTAAAGTAATATTTGCCACATCACAATACAGCGGTTTAAAGCCAAAATATGCCAGAAAAAAACTGACTTTGCTATAAGACTGTCGGCAATATTTCTTAACCACAATAGATTTATTTTTAATTATCCAATATTTAATTGTAAAAAAAAGCCTTCAGTAACAGCATTATAAATATAGGTTTGCATATTTTTCACGTAAAGGAGCTTTAAGAAACTTTCCTGTAGCTGTTTTAGTAATATCATCTACAAATAGAATGCGTTTAGGAACCTCGTAACCAGCAAGTTCGCTTTTACACATTTTTATTATATCAGTTTCCGTTATATTCACATTAGGTTTTGGGATGACGATAGCGGTTACGGCTTCTGTCCAATGAGGGTGTGGTAAGCCTATAACGGTCACACCAGCTACGCTTGGGTGTGACATTATGACTCTCTCTACCTTAACAGAAGCAACGTTTTCACCGCCTGTTTTAATCATGTCCTTCTTTCTATCAACAAACATTAATTGGTGATCTTCATCAAAATAACCTAGATCCCCCGAGTGATGCCAACCAAAAGTAGATACTTCAGCGGTAGCTTCAGGATCTTTATAATAGCTATTCATTGCTGAAGGTGAACGCCATACGATTTCACCTATTTCACCATCGGGTAATATTACGCCATTATCGTCCATTACGGCTTGATCTGTTGTTGTTAACGCTTCTCCCCAGTAATTACCATCTTTATATGACCATTTATCATGAAAGACAGTGGTAACGGGGGTCATTTCTGTTTGTCCTGAGCCTAAGATAAACGGACATTTAAAAATAGCTTTCAAGCGGAGTAAGCTTGGTTTATCCATTGGTGCCATTGCATACATACAAGTATCTAATGCACTGAAGTCGTATTTTTCTATGTTAGGAACCTCTAGAAGCGCTTTCCACATTAAAGGTAAAAGAAAAATAAAGTTAACTTTTTCTTTTTCAATAATTTTGACAAAATCCTCTGGTTCAAACGTTCTAAATATAAGAACCGTACCACTCATATGCAATACTGAGGTTGAAATTAGGTGTTGTGCACAATGAAACATTGGCATAACCGATGTACCTATACCTTCTTTTTTTATGCCTAGCTCAATAGCTGCTGATAGGCTATTGATAAATAGGGCAAGATGAGAAGTTTCTACACCTTTAGGTTTAGATGTTGTGCCGCTGGTGTATAAAATTTGTAGAGGATCGCGATCGCTAATAATTAGATCTTCATTTTCTTTATCAGCAGCACTTTCAAGTAACTGATTAAAACAAAGGTAGCTATCTGGCACGTTGCAACCTGTAACAGGTATTGAAATCTGAGCTATCCCCACGAATAGTAAAATAAAGTCAAAGAGTTAGGGAACATTCATGGCATTTGGTGATCAGATCTTTCGCCAAAAAAAACCAACACAGAAAACACCATGAATGCACGCTCTATATTGAACAATCTTGTCTCTTTTGTCAGCCATAAAATGCATAAAACCCGCAAACAGGC
>NZ_JAKRFB010000099.1:0-8153 GCF_022348315.1 Alteromonas sp. MmMcT2-5
AGGCTCCAAGCTGAAAGTAAACCACCTCCGCAGCCATTTATTGGTGTGGTCTACAGAGGATTATGTCTTTTTAGAGGGGAAAATCCCTAGAACCCCAAGGTGGATCTGAATGGAGGGCAGATAACTGATAATCTAAACAATAGCGGACTTCTTGGTACTTGCTCTCTCGGGCTGCTTTGTACGTTTTTCGGACCTTGAGACTATAAATTTCCCACCCTATTGATCAGTAGATTTACATTAAAATCATATACACACTGTGATGCCAATTCAAGATAAAGGCGCCATTGCTAGTAACTCACTCTCATACCTATAAACGACATCGTCCAGAGCAGACGTTACTGTATCAATTGGTCGAACGCCACTACCCAGAATTTCAGAAGCAGCTTTCACAAAAAGGGAAGTCGTTACCACTTCATGTGGTAAAAGAGTTTGAAGAGTTTCTTAGGTGTGGTCGGCTTGAGCATGGTTTTTTGCGTGTAGTTTGTGACGACTGCAAGCATGAGAAACTGCTGGCGTTCAGCTGCAAACGCAGGGGATTTTGCCCAAGTTGCGGTGCAAGAAGGATGGCAGAAAGTGCCAAGTTGTTAGTTGAAGATGTTCTTCACGGTTACCCTGTACGCCAATGGGTATTGAGTTTACCCATCCCGCTTCGTCTACTTCTAGCTAGGTATCCCAAACACTTAAGTAAAATCATGCAAATCATTCATCGTGCTATTTCTTGCGATATTGTGCATCGGGCTGGGTATCTTAAGAAGCAAGCAAACACAGGAGCGGTGACTTACATTCAGCGATTTGGTAGTGCACTGAATCTCAATATTCACTTTCACATGCTCTTTTTGGAAGGCGTTATCACTCAGGAGTGTGGACAGTCCAAATTCAAGTGCGTTAAAGCACCAAACCACAATGATATGGAAACCCTCGTGAATGTCATTAGCCATCGCATCGCGACCTACTTGGAGAAGGCCGGGCTCGTTCAACGGGATATGGACAACACATTTCTCGATTTACCCATGGATGACGAAGATAGTTTACTGCCCTTGCAAGCAGCCTCTGTCAATTACCGCATTGCTGTAGGACCAGATACAGGCAAAAAAGTCTTTGCCTTGCAAACCTTACCTGCCAAAGACGAACAACATTACGGTCAATTAGCTCAAATAAACGGTTTTAGCTTACACGCTGGGGTGTTTGCAGACAGCCATCAAACTGACAAACTGGAAAGGCTATGCAGATATATCTCAAGGCCAGCGTTAAGCGAGCAACGATTGAGTCTAACCGATTCAGGAAAAGTAAGATATCAACTGAAAACTCCCTATCAAGACGGTACCACACATGTCTTTTTTACTCCCTTGGATTTCATAGGCAAGCTCGCGGCACTGGTGCCAGTGCCGAGGCTAAACCTTACGAGGTTTTATGGCGTGTTTGCTCCCAATGCTAAGGTGCGTGCCGAGGTAACGGCTTCACAACGCGGTAAGAATAGCCCTCGCTTAGCAGAGCATCTGAAAGATTCAGATAAACCATACCATGCGCGAAGCATGTCGTGGGCACAAAGGTTAAAAAGAGTATTCAATATTGACATCACAGTCTGTGAGGCTTGTGAAAAAACCAACGTCAAAATTATTACTTGTATTACGGATCCGGCTGTTATCCATAAGATTTTGGCGCACCTTGACAAGCAGACTCTTCTTGAAGCAAAAAACGATTCTCTAATGCCGCCACTTCGAGCACATGTTGAGGTAAGGGCTTTCACATATCTCATTGCGGATTTCAGTACCAAAGACCAGTTATATTGCGTCTATCTTGATGACAACTACTTCACTGATTCCTGAAAAGTACCCATTTGACACACGTGCAACTGGCCTTAAATACAGCTGACACAGTGGGTAGTACATAGCGTTAATATTTCTTATACTCCCGACAATGCTATCGACTATACCGCTGATTTCCCGATCGCTCAGTTCTCTCTTGACGACGCTGGTGTGATAATGGAGCGCTCCTGCAAGAGTATCCTCGACAAACGCAAGCACTTCCCGGCTCGGCGTAAATGCGCTGATTCGCTTCAAGGGCTGATACAGCTTTTCACTGAACTGGCGACGATACTGATGCCTTATCGCAGCCAACTCGGGGTTTCGAGGCACCACCTCGAGTATCTTCACCATGGCCTGGCCTGGTGTTCCCGTAAGAAATCTGACAATACGCCCGGTGTAGTCAATGAGCACTTCGCGGGGGTCATCATCGGGGCCCATGGCAGGCAGATCATCGTGGTACATATCCTGGAATAAACTCAGAATCAGTTCCCGCTTACTACTGTAGCGCCGATATACGGTATTTCTACCGCATCCCGCGCTGGCGATGACGTCGTCCATGGTAAGGCTGTCGTAGCCTTTTTCCGCCAGCAACTCCCAAGCCGCTGCCTTGATGGCATCGCCAACCCCGGCGCTGCGTGGGCGTCCTCTAGACTGTGTCACTTTCGGGCACTCCTTTCACTTCCCGTCGAGTCATACGAATGACACTTCTTTCCAATATCATCACGTATCGTCAGAGACTCACTCTCAGGGCCTGTTCACACGAAGTCGAGGCTCAAGTTTATGACAATTCCACAATGAAGTCCCGACTGGCCAGACCGGATATTACGCCGCTGGTCCAGTGTCGCCTTCGGGACAATCCGGAAAGCCTGTTTCTTTCATGTTGTCATATTTCCTTCAAACTTCTGCAATCCAATAACGATACTATATCGCATCGTTATTGGATGCCCCCCCTTTTTTTTACTCACAACGAGGTCACAACCATGAAAAACTTGAAATGGCTCCCCGGCCCCCTGGGGTTTGCCCTTTCCGCAACAGCACTTGCCGCTACCGGTGAGCCCTCAAACACGAACACCAGTAATATAACGGAGGTGATTGTAGTAACTGCTCAGAAGAGAGAACAGGAGATCACCGATGTTCCCATGGCAATGAGCGCCTACAGCGGCGAGTTTCTGGAGAAAATCGGCGGCTCCGAGCTGAACAGGGTCGCTGAACTTACTCCCGGGTTCGTGATGCAGCTTCAGGATAGGTTCCGTCCAGGGTTTTCCATACGGGGCATCACTACCGATGATATCAACCCGGAGAGCGAACTTCGGGTCGCGATTTTCCAGGACGGCGTGGCCGTTACCCATGCCAACGCCTCTTATGGCGAGCTTTTCGATATAGACCGCATCGAAGTCGAAAAGGGGCCTCAATCCACATTGCACGGCAGATCCGCACTGAATGGCGGCGTCTCCATCTTCCAGAAGAAGCCTTTATTCGAACAGGTGTTCGAAGTCAAAGGTGGCTTGGGAGAATATGGTTATCAGCATGTTCAGGCTGTTGCCAATACACCCTTGTCGGATACTATGGCTGTCAGGTTTGGCGCATTGACGAAGGAGAAGGACGGTTTCGTGGAAGACAGCGACGGTTCGGGCAGTTTTAACGCCGTGAACGCCGAGGCCTACCGCCTGGGCGTACTTTGGGAACCAAGCGACGATCTACGCTTTCATCTTTCCACCACCTACGATCTCGATGACACCAGCGGCGGCGTACCCTTTAAATCAGGCACGTTTCTGCCGCTGGACCAGAGCACCGGCAAGGTGATCGGCGATCTGGATTTCTGGACTCCCACTCACCTTGAAACCTTTGGGGAGCTGCCAAAATCCTATTTTGAGCGTGAAATCAGGGGAGTAAGCGGAACCACTGAATACACCATTAGCGACCGGTTTACCCTCACATCAATCACCGGCTATCGATGGTTTGAATCGTGCCAGGCCGGCGACAACGACGGTACTCCCACCAATATCATCGCCTACGAACAGTGTGCCTCTGGAGAACAACTCTCCGAGGAAGTACGTGTAAACTTCACCGACATTGGTCCATTTAACGGTTTTGTTGGCGTTGGCGTGTTCGATGCCCAGAACGATATGAGCTTGGACATGGGATATGATGAGCGCGCCATGTCACTTCTGCTGACTGGCCAACTCCAGGCGTTTGCGCCCCGCGGGCTAACAAACGCGGAGATTAACAGCATGCTGGGTGACTCAGCGAACTCTCTGAAAGCATTTCACCTGGATCGACAGGTCCGCCATGCGGATATCAGAACCTATGACCTCTTTGCCGATGTCACCTCGAACCTCACCGATAATCTGGAGATTTTCATTGGGGGACGTATGACATGGGACAAGAAAGAGGTTTCGCTCCAGGGTACGACACCCTATGGCGTAAGCAGCCTGACCGGGAGCGGATTACTGTTAGGTCCCACACCAGGCAATCAAAAGTACAGCGACTCGAACAGTTCCTCTACAGCCACAGGCAGGGTCGGGCTTCGGTATGAAATTACACCCAACCTGAACTGGTATGCCGTTTACGGCCTGGGCAAACGCCCGGAAGTCGTTACCGTGAATACTAATGGCACCTCTTCACTTATCCCGACAGAGGAGCTGACGTCCATGGAGACTGGCATAAAGTTCCAGCTGCTGGATGGCCGTGTCGTCGGTGACAGCTCCATTTACTATTACGAATATGAAAACTTCCAGACCCTCGCGGCAGTCGAGGGACGACTCGTCACCGTCAACGCCGGCGAGGCGGACTCAACCGGATTTGAAGCCCAGGTTAATTACCTGGCCACTGACAGTTTGAGTTTGTTTGGCAGCTACGGCTACAACAAGGCCAGATTGCGTACCGGCGCATACAAGGACAACAGCTTCCGTAACAGCCCGGATCACATGTTTTCTGTCGGTGCCAGCTTCGAGTGGCCGCTGCAAACCGGTGTCATTGCGTTCTCACCGGTTTACAGCTGGCAGTCAAAAATGTTCTTTTTTGACGACAATGACAAAGCAATTCTTCAGCAGCGAACCCCCGCAGCATTCTCCGACACCAAGGTCGACGAATTCCAGGGTGCCTTCGGACTGTTCAGCGCCCGCCTGTCATACACCAGTGCGGATGAAGCCTGGATGGTGGCTATTGTCGGCGACAACCTGACTGACGAAAAGTACATCGTCGATGCAGGCAACATGGGTGATTATTTCGGCATTCCAACCTTTATCGCCGGCAGTCGCCAGAATGTCCGCGCCGAGTTCACTGTCAATTTCTGATCAACCCCAAAACGGAGCAATTTCATGAATATGATCAATGCCTCGCTCAAGAGCGGGATTCTTGCCTCATTTATCGCGGTATCCACCGCCGCACCCCTGTCTCTGGCGGCTTCACCGGATGATAAAACGTTCACCATCGCGGTGATTCCGGATACCCAGAACTACCTGGACTATACCCACCAGAAAGCTGAAGGGTTTCCCTTCGATGCCAACAAGCTCTTCATAGAACAGATGCAGTACATCGCGGACAACCTGGAAAGCCAGGGCGGTGACATCGCTTTCGTCACCTCCCTCGGGGATGTCTGGCAACACCAGACCTTGTCCATGGACGAAGATCACAAGGCGCGGGGATTCAAGATTGCGCCTAACCCCATTGTGGATAGCCACTTCGCTCCCACGGAAAAGGCCAAAACCGTTGAAATGCCCAAGGCCCATGAAGGCTTTTCCCTGATTGCGGGCAAAGTACCGTTTTCGGTAGCACCGGGAAATCATGACTACGACGCCATGTGGACAGATGCCAATCATCCTCCGTCTGCCAATCCCGACCCCCACGATCTAGCTACTTTGGGCATGCTGCATCCCGGAGGCCTGGACAATTTCCGGTCTGTCTTCGGCGCTAATTCGGTATTTTTCAAGGACAAACCCTGGTACGTGGAGTACAACGATGGCGGCGCCGACAGCGCTCAAATATTCGAGGCGGGAGGCTACAGGTTCCTCCATATCGCTCTCCAGTTCGATGCCCCCAACGCGTCGCTGGAATGGGCCGCCGGCGTGGTGGAGAAACACCCGGGCCTGCCAACCATTGTGTCCACGCACGACTACCTCAACACCGACGGTGAACGAAAGGCCAATCCGGTGATTGATGGTCATGTGGTGGATCCCATTCACAATAACCCCGAAATGGTATGGCAAAAGTTTATTAGCCAGCACGACCAGATTTTCCTGGTGCTTTGCGGCCATCAACTCGGCCAGGCGACCCGCATGGATAGCAATGCCCATGGCAATCCGGTCTGGCAATTACTTTCCGACTACCAGAGTCGGGCCCAAACCGCCATTGACGCCGGCGGCAAGGTCGAATCAGGCCTGGGAATCGGCATAGGAGATGGATGGATGCGCTTCATGGAGTTTGATATGAGCGGTAAGGACCCGGTCGTCCATGTCAGGACGTACTCCACCCATTACGATGTTCAAAGTACCGATCACAAGGAGTACGCGGAATGGTACAAGGATCACGAGCAACCCCATATGACCGAGGCCCAGTTTCGCTCCGGAGATGATTTCAAGCTGAAACTCAACGGCTTTTCCAAGCGTTTTGCCACCAAAGCTGCTCTCGTAAATCAATAATACTTCAGGACAGCACTCCGCCCTCGGGCGGAGTGCTTTTCCTCTTCAGCAGCTGGAAGCGCTGGCCGGGCGAATCAAGGTGTTCGACCCTCTGCTGGAGCATCACGCATTCGTGCAACAATTGCAGTCAGCGCATGGGCGTAAAAGCAGTTTTTGGGCACGCCTGTAGACTTGATGTAGTATTAAAGCCCGCTAATCGAGCATGAGTCTCATACGGATGCTCGGGTCGAAAGGGAATCCCCAGGCGAGTAACCTGTTTGCGGTGATCCATTAGCTGCAGGAGCAGAAGAGCATACATCTGGAAGCAAAGCCAGGAAAGCGGCCTATGGAGCTGTGCGGCAGCGCTCAGTAGGCAATTTTTCAAAATATTGTTAAGCCTTTTCTGAGCATGGTATTTTTCATGGTATTACCAATTAGCAGGAAAATAAGCCATTGAATATAAAAGATAAAAATGTCTTGTTTACAATAGAGTGGGAGTGACGGGCACTGGCTGGCAATGTCTAGCAACGGCAGGCATTTCGGCTGAGGGTAAAAGAACTTTCCGCTAAGCGATAGACTGTATGTAAACACAGTATTGCAAGGACGCGGAACATGCCTCATGTGGCGGCCAGGACGGCCAGGACGGCCAGCCGGGATCGGGATACTGGTCGTTACCAGAGCCACCGACCCGAGCAAACCCTTCTCTATCAGATCGTTGACGAGTATTACCCGGCATTCGCTGCGCTTATGGCAGAGCAGGGAAAGGAATTGCCGGGCTATGTGCAACGGGAATTTGAAGAATTTCTCCAATGCGGGCGGCTGGAGCATGGCTTTCTACGGGTTCGCTGCGAGTCTTGCCACGCCGAGCACCTGGTCGCTTTCAGCTGTAAGCGTCGCGGTTTCTGCCCGAGCTGTGGGGCGCGGCGGATGGCCGAAAGTGCCGCCTTGCTGGTTGATGAAGTACTGCCTGAACAACCCATGCGTCAGTGGGTGTTGAGTTTCCCGTTTCAGCTGCGTTTCCTGTTTGCCAGCCGGCCCGAGATCATGGGGCGGGTGCTGGGCATCGTTTACCGCGTCATTGCCACGCACCTGGTCAAGAAAGCGGGCCATACCCACCAAGTGGCCAAGACGGGCGCGGTCACCCTGATCCAGCGTTTTGGATCGGCGCTCAATCTGAATGTTCACTTCCACATGCTGTTTCTCGACGGTGTGTATGTCGAGCAATCCCACGGCTCAGCGCGTTTCCGCTGGGTCAAGGCGCCGACCAGCCCAGAGCTCACCCAGCTGACGCACACCATCGCCCACCGGGTGGGTCGCTATCTGGAACGGCAAGGCCTGCTGGAACGGGATGTCGAAAACAGCTATCTGGCCTCGGATGCGGTGGATGACGACCCGATGACACCCCTGCTGGGGCACTCGATCACTTACCGTATCGCTGTCGGTTCACAGGCGGGGCGAAAGGTGTTCACTTTGCAAACTCTGCCGACCAGTGGTGATCCGTTCGGTGACGGGATTGGCAAGGTAGCCGGGTTCAGCCTGCACGCCGGCGTGGCGGCCAGGGCCGATGAACGCAAGAAGCTCGAACGGCTGTGCCGGTACATCAGCCGCCCGGCGGTATCCGAGAAGCGGCTATTACGGATCCGGCTGTTATCCATAAGATTTTGGCGCACCTTGACAAGCAGACTCTTCTTGAAGCAAAAAACGATTCTCTAATGCCGCCACTTCGAGC
>NZ_JAKRFB010000100.1:0-6179 GCF_022348315.1 Alteromonas sp. MmMcT2-5
AACTGCACTCAAATGGTACAGCTCCATAGTCGACGGGGCCTGGACCGCAGGCACATGGAATTAAATTCGTGGGGATCCCTCAGGGTCAGAGTACTTTTTCAGCCCCAAAATGGGGTCAGAGTACTTTTTGTAATTACGCTCTCTATTAAAAAGGGCCAAAGTATTACTTTGGCCCTTCTCATATGCAGTTAGTTTGTTAGTCACGTAATTTCACTGTTACCTGCGAGTGCACACTATAATGACATACAAAGGGAGAAAATTACTCTGACCCCATTTTTGCCATTTTGCAGCTAGCTAAATACGCCGATTAGTTTATACAGGCCTAAACCAATCACAGTACCCACTACTAGAAAGCCTGCCAGGTTACTTTTCCATGTGTTTCTAAACTCCCCCAGTGCGGTGCTTTTATTCATAACGACCAATAGAAATATGGCAATAATTGGCAGTAAAAGAGCATTAGTCGCTTGAGCAAACAGGATGGCGGGTAGGGGCTTAAAGCCAAGTGCTGCAACGCTGACACCCACTACAATGATGATAAACCATACCGCTTTAAAGCTCTTGCTTTGCATATCGTCAGAAAGCCCCAGAGCTCCTGTTACCGCATAAGCGGCTGCTAGCGGCGCAGTGATAGCACTGGTTAAGCCTGCGGCGAATAACCCTAGTGCAAAGAACCACTGAGCTTTGTCACCTAAAACCGGTTTAAGCTGCTCGCCCATGTTCGAAGCGTCCATAGTGGCAGCTTGATTGAAGAACGCCATCATTGCTGTTGCCATTACGATAAGCGTAATAAGCCCACCCATACTAATAGCTCTAGCAGACTGGTTTCGGCACGCGACGACCGCGTCTTGTTTATCTTGGCCTTTCGATGATTTTGCAACTAGGCTCGCGTGAAGAAACAAGTTGTAAGGCACGATGGTGGTACCAATAAGCGCCAGCACCGTGGTAATGGCGTCAGCGTCCAGCCGCGGAGACATTAACTGACTAAACATCGCGGCGATATCAGGTTTGGCTACCAACAGCGTGATAAGAAATACGCCAGCCATAATAAAGACGAGATAAACCAGTACTGTCTCTATCCACTTGTAGCTGCCCGACCAGAGTAAAACTATAGCGATCGTGCCCAAAATACTGGCCCAGGGGCCAATGCCTATACTGATAAAAGCGTCTAGCCCGATTGCAGCGCCGGTTAGGTTGCCCGATTCATAGGCTGCGTTGCCAATGCCGATAGCACTGACAATAAGCACGATAAAAAGATTCTTTAGCCATGGCTTGTAAGCCATGTTTTTCATTGCACTGGCTAGGCCTTGGCCGCTGGCCACACCTAAACGCGCAGCCATGTCTTGCAATACTATGGTTGCGAATATGGAGAAAAGGAGCGCCCATACTAGGTGAAAGCCAAAGTTTGCACCTGTCAGACTTGCCGTAGTTACTGTTCCAGGGCCAATAAAGGCGGCCGCGATGATGTATCCTGATTTATCTTTTGCCATTGCAACGACTCTTAGTTAAGTTTTGCTATCATGACAATAGGTAGGCGAGCACGCAACAGTACCGCTAAACCAATACAGTAACAGATTGGTTTTAAACCTATTGTCGCGTACCCAGTGTAGAAGTTTGTTGTTTACTCTTTACCTTATTTCCCATTATTTTGGGTAGATAAAAGGTTACAAAACATGCCCTCTACAAAGTGGCCGCGCAGACTACCGTTTCATAAAAGAGAACGCAAATTAAAATAGGATGGTAATGGTGAAAGGTGGGTTTCCAATAAACACAATCAGCGATATTGTTTCGCTTCCCAGTTTCGAAAATGTGCTTCCGGATGCTTATTACGTAGATGGAATGATCTTTGCCGTTGCCTCCGCACCAGAAATTCCCATGCCCGAACAGTGGATGCCGTGGCTCATACAGTCTAGTGACAGCCACCTTGTAGACAAAGATGTAGATAAGCTTGCTGATACATTAATGAATGGCCTGCGGGCGCATTTGGATTTTATGCGTCAGGAAAAGTCGCCCATGCCTAGTGAATTGAACGTTGCGATAGAGGTGCAAGGAACGACGAGGCCTTCGAAAGAGCTCGAAAGCTGGCTAAATGGGCTTTTACACGTGCATAAGCAATTAGAACCTGTGTGGCAAAATGCGTGGAACCATTGGGAAAAGCATTTAGAAAAAAGTAAGGCGAACAAGAAAGACTGTGACGATAACGAGCCTGAGAAAACAGAACCTGCAGAAGCTCGCCTGTCTCGATGTTTAAAGCTTTTCTCAACGCTTGCTAATATTGAATTAGCCTTGTCTTACAGAAACGACAAACAAGCTGCTCAGCTTGAAAGTAATATAAACATGCTTGTTAAACAGCTTCCTTCGGTGCTGGCAGATTACACTAAGTTGTCAGGAGAGCTAGCAGGCGCGTTACCCAATCAATTTGAAACCTTTAACAAAGTAACCTAGGGGAAAATTTGATAACTGGGAGCTTCAGGAGAAGCAAAAAACAAAAACGCTAATTCAAAATTAGCGCTGTCTTTGTTGTTGATGCCGTTGATTCAACGTGTGTTTAAGCGAAGCGGTATAGCTGTCTAGTTCAAGCTTCGCCTTTTCGTATTGCTCGTTAAGAAGCCGTGAAGCAGGCTCCCTCATAAGCGCCTTAAAGGCAATATCTGTCTGTTTGAGCAAATGCTTGAGGTGTTGATTACTGTCATCCATGTATAGCATTCCGATAAAAACAATTTGTTAAACCCGAGAAACAGCAGGTTCTGGGCGACTATGTGCAATGCTTACAACACTCTCAACAACAAGCTTAAAATTACTTCTCACACTACACAGCAGTACTGGTTCCTTGAGTACTGAATTTTCAATAACTTTGTACGTGCGCCTTTACTATTTAGTTTGGCTTACACTTTTATAAAGGTTTTACCACAGCCAAGCAAACGATGGCGAGAATGATAAGCACCGGCGCTTCATTTAAAAAGCGATAAAAGCGCGGAGAGTGTCTATTTTCGTCGCGTGCAAATTGCTTCATTAACTTAAACAAATAGAAGTGATAGCCGTAAATAGCAAGAAGCAGCAGCAACTTTATATGAAGCCACCCCGACATTTTAAACCAAGTTCCACCATAGCTGACAATAAGCGCAACGCCGAATGCCAGAGTTAACAAGGCGAATGGAGTAACAAAGAACCACAGGCGGCGCTCCATGACCTTAAATTCGTCTTTTACCACTTGAGATTTCGTTGTCGCGTGATAAACGAAAAGTCGCGGTAAATAGAAAAGTCCTGCCATCCAAGCCAGCATGAAAAAGATGTGCAGCGCTTTAAACCATAAAATGTACATACTAATAATGAGCCTTTTGTAAGAAGCTTTGTAAGATATTCCACGTTACTACGCCAATAATATCGTTTAGCTCCTGATCGTAAATATAAACTGCGCCAGATCGCGAGTTTTTAAGGTGTTCGTATACTTCGTGCAGCGTAGACTGCGCGCTAATACCTTCCATTTCGTAATAGTTTAACGCTGTTGCATCGTGTTCCAAACTCACATTGTATTGGACCAGCTTATACTGCACATCTATTTCAAATTTTAACTTCTGAATGACAATTTTTGTTGGATCGCTTTCTAAGTAGTTAATTAACGCTTGCTCCGGCGCATCGTGAAATAGCTTGTACTCAGTATTCATCGCTGCAAGTACGCCCGTTTTCTCAAGCGCTTCACGAATAGACGAGATAGCGTAAGGGAGATTTTGATAATCAAGCTGGCGTATGAAAATAGAGCGGTTGCCAAAGAACTGCGTAGAAGTCACGTAAGCAGGCACAATTACCAACATGGCTGGTAGAATAATTTGCGGGCTGTACGATAGTTCCATAACCGCGGAAAGCGCTGCAAGAGGCGCGTGCAATACTGCGGTCAACATGCCTGCTATGCCTAACAGGGCGAAGCTGTTGGTAAATTCGGGTACGTCAATAAAGTACGACAGTGGCAATAAAAGTACGGCGCCAGCGAGCATGCCAATAACCATCACAGGGCCAATGATCCCTCCTGGAATACCGAGGCCAATAGCAAATACCGCTAAGATAACTTTAAACACCAAAGTAGAAACCAACAGCAGCGCGCCGGGGGAGCTATCAAATAAGTGCTCAACATCGATAAAGTTGGCGCCAAGGGCTTCAGGTATAAACATACCAATGGTACCGGTAATTAGCGCAGCAAGTATTAAACGCCACACCATGGAAACCGGCCTGAACCACGTCATCACCCGCATGAGCTGGCTATTGAATAAAACGGCCAGCATGCCTAACAGAATGCCTAGCAGCACCAAGTAAAAATACATCCACTGGCTAAATGCATTAAACGATAAAAACGAAAGCTCGTTTACTTCCCCAAATACAATGCGAGTGAGCACCGAGCCACAGGCAGCAGCCAGCATGACAGGAACAAAAATATGTATTTTGTATTCCCTAAGTACCACTTCCATCACGAATATTACGGCAGCAAACGGCGTGTTGAATGATGCCGATATCCCTGCCGCAATGCCGCAGCCTGCAAGTATTCGAATACTGTTATAAGGCAAGCGAAGCCATTGCCCTAAGAAACTACTGCCTGACGCGCCTAAATGAACGGAAGGGCCTTCTCGACCAACAACGAAACCGCCGGCCAGGGCTAGCATGCCCCCAAAGAACTGGTTAATGGTGGTTCTAAATGGAATATGACCGTAATAGTACTTCACTCGATGAATAACGAAGGGAATACCTAAACGGTAGTGCTTGAAGCCCGTAAGAAAGGCGATAAATAGAATTAATCCTACACTGGTAAATGGCATGATAAGCCAAACCAACCAGTCATAGGTAAGCACCGACTGAAGCGACGACACGCCTGTTTCTTGTAGCCATTCTACGCACAGCCGAAACAGTATAATGATAAGCGCCGCGCAGGTTCCCCCTACAATGCCCAGCATGCACAACTGAATGGATGTGCGTGGATGAGCTACTTCCTCTCTTAAAGCCTGCAAGCGCATGTTGTGGTACAGTAGATTAACGTAAAAAGAAGCTTACCATAAACACCTAAAATTCATAATGTTTAGAGCGCCTTAGCGCACGGTGTTTTTTGTTGATGTAGATATCATGACGACAGATCAGTTAAAAGAAGTTTTAGGCAACTACAAGTGGACACTGTTAGTGGCGCTTATTATGTTTGCCATGGTTGGGTTCGGCTATAAGCTAGCGCGAATTATTGACGAGGGCGACAGCAAGAAAGTACAGGCTCAGCAAGAAACTATTGCTATTTTGTCTGAAGAAAATCATGCGCTTACTACCAAAGTGAATCAGCTGGAAGTCGCCATGGAGCTTGCCACGCTCGAGACGGAGAGCATTACCAATACGTTAGGCGAACAGAAAAAAGAACTAGAGGCGCAACAAGAATTACTGAGTTTCTATGAACGCGTCGTGGCGCCTGAGAAAACCGACGAAGGTTTTGCCATTGAAGGGGTAGAAGTTTTTAAGTTAAGTGACAATACCTATCAACTTAGGTTGGTTCTGCTGCAGTCTAAACAGCAAAAAGCAGTGATAAATGGCAGTTTAGATATTGCCGTAGTCGGTCAGCGAAACGGTGAAGCGTTCACGCTGAAATCGGGCGAATCGAGCCTGCTGGCAGAAGATATCAAATATCGCTTTCGCTTTTTCCAAGCCGTTAACGTAACTCTCACTATCGAGGAAGATATAAACCCCGAATCCATTGCTTTTTCTACAACGGTCTATCAATACAAAACCCGTAAAGGCAACTATGAGATAAGCGTGCCGTGGAATGAAGCGCTTTCTGTCGAAATAGAGTAATCGCTGTGGGGCAGCGCTAGCCTATCCGTTAATTCAACCTTTTAACGCATCGAAAGCTTTATTCAAACAAATACCAGTAGCCATAACCCACAAGAAATGCAGGAATAGCAGAGTACACTGTGGCAATAAGCGCTGCTTTGGGTGAGAGCGCAATGGCGGGAAACAACGCGTCGCCGTCATTACTTATTGCATTGCCAAGTTGTGCTGAAAACGGAACTGCGCCATTAAGGTATAAGCTGGTTACCAATATCTGCGGACCGCAACCAGGTACTGAGCTATCCCCACGAATAGTAAAATAAAGTCAAAGAGTTAGGGAACATTCATGGCATTTGGTGATCAGATCTTTCGCCAAAAAAAAACCAACACAG